>JAFARV010000621.1 GCA_019245255.1 Acidobacteriaceae bacterium
AGACCGGCAAAGCTCTCGGGTGAACGCTTTTCCGAACGCGCCAGCTTAAAACACACTGAGATTAATAAAAGTTTATAGAAGCATATCATAAAGCAAATTACTTGTGCCATAAATTTTGGCAACAATCTCGTTACTTTGCTTATGACAAATGTGACAAATGGTGTGACAAAGGGGTCAGACGGCCTTTAAGTCTGAGTAGTAATGCCGTTAGGGATATGGGGTTAAGACGCCGTGTCGCGGACTTCCCACAACGCCTCAGCAAAAGGCCACTCGGCATCCACCCACCGCTGCACGGGCGTGAACCCGCTTTCAGACGCAAAACGGTCGAGTTCGTCGGGCAGGAACTTATGGGAAGCCTCCGTCCAGATGCTTTCTCCAACTTCGAAGTGCACAGCCCTCTCCAGTCCGCCTATATAGACATCCTGTTTTGAGGAGGAGACCAGGTGCATTTCAATGGCTCGGGTATCCGGATTCCAGCGCGCCTCGTGTTGGAAAAGACGGAGATTAAATTCCCCCCCGAGCTCACGATTGATTCGGCCAAGCAGGTTGAGATTGAATGCCGCAGTCACGCCCGTCGGATCGTTATAGGCCGCGAGCATCACATCCACGTCCTGCACCAGGTCGGCCCCCAGAAGGAAGTAATCGCCAGGCACAAGTTGCCGCCGAAGCTGCGAGAGAAACCGCGCAACCTTCGTTCGCTCAATATTTCCGATCGAGCTCCCGAGGAACAACAACAACATTCGCTGGCCCGGCTCGCGTGTGCGCGTAATCGATGCCAGCCCATCCATCCAGTCGGAACAGACCGGCTGAACTCGTACCAGTTCCTGCAGCTGCTTTGCGCACGCCGATAGTGCGGATGGGGACACGTCAATGGGGTAGTAGGTTGCCGTGTCGCGATCCTCGATTGCGGCGAGAAGACTACCCGTCTTACGTCCACTGCCACTTCCCAGCTCCGCGATAATTCTTACTTTGCCTGCGCGCTCGGCAATCGCGCCGGAATACGCCTTCAGGAGTCGTTCGTCCGCTCTGGTAAGTCCATATTCAGGTAGAAACGTAATCGCTTCGAACAGCGCTGAACCAAGGTCGTCGTAAAAGTATCTGGGAGAAAGTAACTTCTGTCCGGGCTTAGTAAGTCCCCGTGTAACTTCGATTGCGAATTCAGTTACAGCCGGCGCTAACAAGCCTGCCATGACTTAGTTGATTGGCATCACGCATCGAAACGTGGCGTACATATATGGGTAATCGCGCCGGAACCAGTTCCGGAACGATCGTCTCAGCAGCGCAGCCGCCGTTCGCGCCGAACCGCCTTTGAGGACGTAATGCTCACCGTCGAAGAAGTTGGCTGAATACCCGGGATATGTTTTGGATGGTGAAAAGCCCGGGAACGCAGCGAATGGAGTACTGGTCCACTGCCATCCATTCCCTACCAGTTGCCGTACACCAAACGCACTGTCTCCCTGCGAGTGCGCCGACACTGGCCAAGGATCCCACGTGCGGAAATCGAAGTTCCCGTGCTCCTCCGAAGGTGGCTGCTCGCCCCAGGGATACGAGCGCTCCAATCCCTCCGGTGTGCCGTACGCCGCGCGATGAAACTGCGCTTCCGTCGCTATGCTCGCTTTTGCCCATGCAGCATAGGCTTGCGCCTCGTCATGAGTTACATATACGGGCCAATCCAGTGGCAACTGGATCTCTGCAAACATGCCTCGATAGTAGATCCGGCCATTTCGCTCCGTCCAGAAATGAGGCATTTTGGCGCCTTCCCGAACGAAGGAGAGATAGTCTCCATTTGTTACGCTGTATTGCTGAATACGAAAGCCGTCGACCTCCACCCTTAACTCTCCGTACTCGTTATCCCATCCGAAAGTGCCGTCGTGTTTCTTGCCGAGCGTTGCGGTACCCGCGGGAATCTCAACCCACCCGTTATTCGGAGAGTCGCCAGACGTCAGACGACCTCGAGCGCATGTCGCGGGTTCGTTTTTCTTCGCGTACTCAAAATTGTGAAACATGTAGCCGAGCGTTTCGAGGTGCATCAGCCTGTGTTCGAGAGCCATGGCAAGAACGTCCGGTGACGCGTCCGTGAGGTGCGCGTCGACGCGCGCCCGGCATCGTTTGACATAGGCGAGCACATCCGCAAGCGAAGGCCAATCCGAGGCCTTATCCGATGGAAGATGCCTCGCATCGGGATCGATCCCCGCCTGAAATAACTCGTCGAGTGCGGGGTCCGTTGATCGTACGCCCAAATGTTCGCGACAGATCTGAATGGCATCGAACCCATCCAGGTGCCCTATGTAGAAGATCACCCTGTGCCGCGCGTCGATCGGGCGATCATAAATGGCCTCGGGTTTGATGATTTCGAAGAACCGGTCGCTTTCGCACCTGACCAGGTGTATCGAATGCCGTAAGGCTGAAACGTGATCTTCGTTTCGGATCACATCGGGAGCAACGGTTGACACCATCCCTGTCCTCCTCGACAAGTTTGTTGGATGCATTAATCGACGTCAAAGTACCAAAAAAGATCAGGTCAGCAACGTGCGTGCAAGCTCCAGAGCCTCTTCGCGGGTGTGAATCTCTCCCTCAAGTTGGGCTGTCTCAACGGCCTCCAGGGCGCGCGCGAACGGCGGCCCCGGCTTAAAACCCGCCGCAATCAGATCGCGGCCCGTAA
>JAFARV010000624.1 GCA_019245255.1 Acidobacteriaceae bacterium
AATCGTCCACATTCGCCGATTTTCTGCATCACTCACCCGAATCACAAACGGCAGATAAAGAAACCAAGCTGGAAGGGCAAAGCGTGCTGTGAAAAAGAAAATGCCCACAAACGAGCCGAGCGACAGATTGGACAAGCAGCACAGCAAACTGAAGAGCGTGAGCGAAATCACGCATGAAGCAAACCATAGTCCAATCTGTCCGAAAATCCCGCTTTTCTCTCGCGGCATGCTCACGCTAGGCCGCCAATGGTTTTCTCGGCAAGCCGCGCTCAATTGTCGAGCCTGTCATGACGCCACCCCAGAATACCCAATGGACGCCCCGAGCGCATGCACACCCGACATAGACTGCGAAGGGCTTACAAGCTTAATGCGAAAGTGCTATTTGCTTGCTCAAAGTACTATATGACGAGATAGGAACGCGTGCAAGTGAAAAATGCGTTCTATGTCGTTAACATGTGATCTGTCCGGTTGAATTAACAAGTGATCTGTCCGCTTTAAGAAGCGGGGCATGGGACGGGAAGCTAGGGATTGGAACCGAGCCGAACGTACTCCAGCTCCGAGATGGAGCGGATGATGAAACTACAAGATGTGCTGTTGAAAGCAATGGCGAAGAAGATCATTTGGTGGGAAGCGGCCGAGATCATTGGGGTGACAGACCGGACAATACGGCGCTGGCGGGAACCTTAGAAGAGTATGGATACTCGGGCTTAGCGGATGGGCGGAAAGGAGAGGTGAGCGGTCGGCGCGTGCCGCTGAAGAGGTGTGAAGAAGTGTTGCGGCTGTATCGGGAGAAGTACTTTGATTTAAGCATTCGCCACTTTCACGAGAAGCTGCAAAACGAGCACGGGATCGAGTTGAGCTACACGTGGGTGCAGCAGGCGCTGCAAGGGGCGGGGCTGGTGAAGCGGCGCAGCCGCCGTGGACCTCATCGGCGGCGGAGAGAGCGGCGGCCGCTTCCGGGTATGTTGCTGCATATCGATGGCAGCAAGCACCGCTGGCTGAATGACGACCGTTGGTATGACCTGATCGTAATTCTGGACGGATGCTACGAGCGAGATTTACTATGCGCAGTTGGTGGAAGAAGAGTCGACTCGGACGGTGATGACCGGGTTGCGGGAGGTGATCGAGAAGAAGGGTTCGTTCTGTGCGTTGTATAGCGACCGTGGCAGTCATTTTTTTCGTGATGCCAAAGGCTGGAGAGCCCGTGGATAAAGGCGACTGACGCAGATCGGGCGGGCGATGAAGGAGCTCGGTATCGAGATGATCCCGGCGTATTCGCCTCAGGCGCGCGGCCGATCAGAGAGGAATTTCGGGACTTGGCAAGGCCCGTTTGCCGCAGGAACTTCGATTAGCCAAGATCACTACGGCGGAAGCGGCCAATACGTTTCTCCGCACCCGTTACCTCGCCGAATTCAACCGCCAGTTTGCCGTCGCCGCGAAGGAGAAGGGTACCGCATTTCGAAGTTGTAGCCGGAAGGATTTGGATCGGGTGTTCAGCATCCAAACGGAGCGAGTCGTGGGCAAGGACAACACGGTTGCCATTGCGGATCGCCGTTGGCAGATCAACAAAACGCGCTTTCGCCACAGTCTGGCCGGATGCACGGTCACCATCCACGAGCATCTGGACGGACGCATCTCGATTCGATATGGCCCGCATGTGGTGGCACAGTTCGACGGGCTAGGCAAAGCGATCGCAACCGGGCGTGCGGCATGAGACGACACCAAATCAGCCTGCGGCAGCAAGGAATTTGATTCTCCCCCTTTTCCGTTTCCCCCGCCGGGGGCAAACCGGGGGCACGCCGCACTCGCTTACGCTCGGGCGGGTGAAAGCGCCGGCCCAAAACCAAAGCCACTAGTGGCGGCTTCGGGCCGGTAAGGAAGTCTGTTTTTTGAATATCGAAAGCGATACGACTACTTGGCTCTATGATGCAAAGCGGACAGATCGTGTGTGAATAAAACCGGACATGTTGACAAACTAACGACAGGCGGAGTCTCCAAGCCGGTAAGTACAGGTGTCCCTTAGTGATCTCGTTTTAGGCTGCCCACCGATGCGGCCAACGAGTCCGCTCCGGCCGCGGCGCGCTCGCTCGCACGCT
>JAFARV010000692.1 GCA_019245255.1 Acidobacteriaceae bacterium
TTGAAGTACTCATTCGTACTGCCGATAACATATAGCTGTCCAGTAACGTCAGGGCGTTCATTTCCATTGGCCGAGAAATTGAGTGGAATCCCGCTCTGTGCGGTCCAGATCGTGTTCAGGTGCCAGCCGCCTAGAATCTCATCCACCGGCCGCGCCCAGTTGCTACCGAACTTCTTGCCGCGCCCGAACGGCAGTTCCCACAGCGTGTCGGCATGGAAAACGAGATTCTGATTGATTGCCGAAGGCGCCCACTCCGCGTGCAGGTTATAAATATCCTGCGGTTGGCCGGCTTCGATACCCTCACCATCGCTCATCTCCTTGGACCAAGTGAAGGAAGTTATAAACTGAAAACCGTTGGAGAATCGTTTTTGCAGTTGTGCCTGCAACGAGTTGTAACTTGAGTTGCCGATGTCCTGCATAACAGTCAAACTGCCGGCCGTCGGATAAGGCCGCGCACCGAGAGCAGCATTAAAGAACTGCGAATTTGCGCCATAATAGAGCGCCAGTTTCCGTCCTAGATCGCCAACATATCCCAGGCTGAAGACCGTATCTGGTGCGACCTGACGCTGGATTTGTAAATTGTACTCATACACATAAGGCGTCCGGTTATTTAGAGGCCAAACGGAGAAATTCAGGTTAGCCGGGTTCGCTGGATTGAAGCCCACCAGCACCGCAGGTGGCATAGCGGATGACGAACAAACGAGCGGGTTGTTACTGTTTAACGGACATTCACCGGAGATGCTGAAGCGATACCCGTCTGAGTAGTTGTACTGCGATACCCCAGCAAATGGCGGATTCTGCCCCAGTTGGTTGCTGATTCCTCCCCGATCAATGAAGTAAAACGTGCCGAACCCGCCGCGCATAGCCGTCTTGCCATCGTTTGTCAACTGATATGCGAATCCCACACGAGGAGCGAAGTTGTTGTAATCGTTCTTTACGATGCTGGAACTGGCTCCATTTTGTCCGGCGAGCAGCACAGTGCCGGTCCCCAGGTCGAAATCCGATTGCCGGTTGAATTGCTCCGAGGGCCACGTCAGCAGATCGTAGCGCAGGCCAAGATTCAATGTCAGGCGGTCGGTAACCTTCCAGTCGTCCTGCGCGAAGAACCCGTTTTCCCAACTACGGGTCCCGTAATAGCCGCTTTGTGCGCCGATTTGATAATTATTCATAAACCCGGCGAGTAAGTCGGCCGACTCCCAACCTGTCGACCCCGGTCCGATGCCGTTACCGAACAAGAAAAAATATCCCTTACCGGCTTCCGGGCGGAAGTAGTTCACTTGCCGATAGATCACATCGAAACCGAATTTCAAGGTGTGCTTGCCGATGGTCTTTGTCAGGCCGTCCTTGATCTCGTAAGTATTTTCCGGGACGTGGTAGGGACCGTAATCTCCGGTGTACTCGATCTGACTGGCATAGCCTCCGATGAGCGCTCCACCGCCAAGTAGCGGGCTGCGATTTGCGTTCGGAATGCCCAGGTTGGCAGAAATCGGAACACCGCCAAACGGCGGGTCGTAGCCAAGGAACGACCGCTGCCAACCCAGCCAGATCTGGTTCACCAGGGTAGGCGAGAACACGTAGGTATCGCTCAGGACGTCGCCACGCGGTTCGTTGAAGTTGGTTCCGGTGCCGAAGCCGGCGGGCAGAGCCGGAAATTCGGAGCTGGTATCCGACAGGTCGCGGCCGAAGCTGAAACGGTCATAGATCTGCTGCTTATCGCTCACGATGTAGTCGCCGCGAACATCGAAATCATCGAATGTCTGCGTCTGTACTTCGTGCGTCATATAGTTGTGCTCGACCGCGCCTGGCGATCCGTAATTCGGCAGCGGAAACGCATTCAGATAAGCTTGCCCGACGGGATTGATGTTCGCGATGATGTTACCTGAATAGGGCAGGCCGGTTTGCACGTTTTTCAGTTGAACCGGCGTGCCACCCGGTAATCCCGGCGTGTTCGGATTGAGCAATGCCGAAAAATCACCGCTGCGCATCGCTTGCGTAGGAACAGTCACAAAGCCAGGCTCGAGTGGCTGGTTCTGTCGCAGCCCTTGGTAATCGCCGAAGATGAAGAACTTGTTCTTCTTAATGGGGGCTCCGATCGTCGCGCCGAATTGATTTCGTTGGAACAGCGTCTTGCTTGACGCATACGTCTGGCGGGCATCCACTAGAGAATTGCGCAGGAACTCGAAAAGCGTCCCGTGGATCTCGTTCGTTCCGGATTTGATTGCAGTGTTAACGATCGCGCCACCCGCCCGGCCGAATTCGGCGGGGGCGACGCTGGTACCGACGCGGAACTCCTGAATCGCTTCCGCATTCGGGAAGAATACGATCGTGTTGATTAGGGATTCGTTGTTGTCCATCCCGTCCAGCAGGAAGTTGTTCGCCTGCGGCCGCAACCCATTTACAACCAGCGCCGCGCCACCCACGCCGCCGTAGCGGAACGTTTCGGCCGCCCCATTTGACCCCGTTGCTCCGCTGGTCGGGTTGCCACGTGTAACGCCGGGGCTCAGCAGAGCCACTTGCGTGAAGTCGCGCCCGTTGAGCGGGAGATCCTGCACTTGCTGCGCTTCCATGGTGGCTCCAATGTCCGACGTCGCGTTTTCGACCAGCGCAGCGCCGCCGTTGACTTCCACTGTTTGTGTGACTTCGCCCGTCTCAAGGCTGATCCTTGCGTTCGCGACTACACCCGGATCGATTGTCACGTTCTGCTGATATCTCTTGAATCCCGTGACCTGAACCGAGATCTGGTACGCGCCGACCGGCAGAGCCGCGATCGCAAAGTTACCGGTCGCGGCCGCCGTCGTCGCCGTATAGGTCTGGCCGGTAGCCCGGCTGGTGACCGTCACTGTTGCATTGGGCACCGTTCCGCCTGAAGGGTCGAACACCGTTCCGTCTAGCCGTCCGGTGTTGCCCTGGCCAAAAGCGCCGGCCGCTGAAAGGAGCCAGAGAATAGCGATCGCGATCCGGGGAAGCAAATGATTTCTGTGCATGGAGACACCTCATAAGGGAGCTCGGCGACTGTTGCGCCCCTGTAGCTCACCCTTATGCGAAATTGTAATGCCGATTTGACAAGTGTGGTGGAGATGATGTGAAAGGCGCAACTTCATCCGACAAGCATGTAATGCAAAATCACATCTTCCGAATCGGAGTTGATCCCGCGGCCGCGGCTCTCAGCCGGTTAAGTGATCCCAATTTTTACTGCAGCGACTTCTCGAGAAATGCAAGAATCGCAGCAGCCTCGTCCACCTGCTTCGTAATTGGTTTCCCGCCGCCGTGGCCTGCGCTCGTCTCAATCCGGATCAGTATTGGAGCGGGCGCAGCCTGTGCATGCTGCAATGCCGCCGCATATTTGAAGCTGTGAGCAGGGACCACGCGATCGTCGTGATCCGACGTCAGCACCAGCGTCGGCGGATAATGGCCGCCTTCCCGGATATTGTGCAGCGGCGAATAGGAAATCAACGCCTTGAACTCCGCCGCGTCATCAGGCGACCCGTAGTCCGACGTCCACGCATTTCCGATTGTGAACTTCGTGAAGCGCAGCATGTCCATGACGCCAACGCCCGCCACCGCCGCCCCGAACAGGTCCGGCCGCTGGTTCACAACCGCACCGATCAGCAGCCCACCGTTGCTGCGGCCGTAAATGGCCAGCCTCTCCCGCGCCGTGTACTGGTTCGCGATCAGCCACTCCGCGCCCGCAATGAAGTCGTCGAAAACGTTTTGCTTTTTCAGCTTCATGCCCGCTTTGTGCCACTCTTCCCCGTATTCGCCGCCGCCCCGGAGATTCGCGCTCGCAAGGATTCCGCCCAGCTGCAC
>JAFARV010000717.1 GCA_019245255.1 Acidobacteriaceae bacterium
AAAAAGCCGTATGCACAGCCATGGATCGTGGAGGATTATCACATTGTCCAGGTAGATCCTATTCAAGCGGGTGACGGCCAATGTCTCTCAAGCGAGACGATTATTCGAGAGTACGGCGCATACATCGCCCAGATTGTGCGGGGAGAGAACGCGCTGTTGTCAGCTTCCGAGGCGGCGGAGGTAATTCAATCCCGACTGTCTTACTATCCGACCGATCTCCTGGTCGTGGGCTGGCTTTTCGCGTTCATCTACGACCGGCCGAGCGAGGCAGTTCCAACCATCGATCTGCTGGGATATGCCAATTCGCAGCTGCTGGAGTTCCGGTACTACGACGATGTGCTTACCGACTTACTTTCGGATGTATACAAGCGACTCGAATCCAGGGGCAGCCTGTGGCGGCGGTGGAGACTTGCACGCGAGGCGGAGAACCTCAATACGATCCGGCTGGATTATCAGGAGCTGGCGGAGCGGACCCAGAATGCAATTAAGTTTCTGGGAGATATGTATTACGCGAGGGCTTACCGGTTGGCAGCGGCTCGTATTGGTGTGAATGATTACAGGGACTTAGTTACGGACAAGCTGAACACTGCGCGCGACCTATATGAATCGATGGTGAATGAGTTCCATCAGGGGAGGGCGTTCTTTCTGGAAGCGGCGGTGGTGGTGATCCTTATTATTGAGATTGTGTTTCTATTTCGCGGGAAAGGATGAAGGTGGCGTGGGCCGCGGGAGTACCCGTCTCCCAAAAAGCAGGGAGCGGAGCAACACTGGTTCCTGTTTTACGGCCGACCGACGGCTCCGACATGATTCGTAGATACTGGGCCGTATTTCGCGGGCAATCCCTGATACGCGAATTGGGTCGCTACCGATGGAGTCAACTTACAGGCATTCCTCGGTCGTCACCAACGAGGCTGCACGCCAACCACCGCGCCAGATTATAAGCGGAGTGGAGATGAGGCAGAAAAGCGTTTTCAAACAAATCATGGTTACCCTCCGTACTTGTGTCTCCACCCGTTTATTCCAGAACTCTCCCGTCGCAGCACCAGGAACAGGCGTTTTCGCGCCCATGATCGCCTAAACTGTTTGCGTTATAGGCAGGGGAAATGGGTGTACTGTTGTTCCCATTTCTAGCGTAAGATCTGTTAACAGGAGGCGTCCCGTGAAGCCTGGTACCATTTCTCTGGCAATTTTGTTCCTTTCGCTTGGGATGTCATTGACGGCACAGGTAAAGAGTGTCGACGGTCTCAACGATCACCACGATCGATTTCGTGTCACGAGCGCGACGTTCGAGAACGATTCGACACTTCCAATTAGTGTGATTAACAATATCACCATCCCTCCTGGTTTCCCCAATGCTGGTTCCAATGGTTGCTCGATCGATGGAGCACCCGGTGGCAATGAGTCGCCTGAGTTGTCATGGACCGATGCCCCGCGCTCGACGCGAAGCTTCGCCGTCGTTGCCTTTGACGAGACCGCTAACTTCACGCATTGGGGTATGTACAACATTCCAGCGGATACCACCGAACTTCCTCAAAATGCAGGAGTCGCCGGCAGCACACTTGGGGAGCAGGTTCTAAATGACTCTTCCAACGGTGCCGAATACTATGGCCCCTGCCCGCCACCAAACTATCCTCCCAATGTGCACCATTACGTCTTTACCGTCTACGCTCTGGACGAGGCGCTAACGTTGCCGTCCTCGCCAAATTTCCCTCCCACCGCTGAAACGCTTTTTCAGGCATTGATTAAGGCCGGAGAGCACGGTCATATCTTAGCCAGCGCAAAGATCGTGGGCTTGTATTCGACAACCCCACCGAACAACTAGCGGCCGCCTCGGCCTCGAATTGAATGGCCGGAGTGTAGCTTGCTTGCTGCAGGGAAATAACCTGCAGCCACTTCTCTCTCAGCCGGAATGCTGATTCGATACGACGACTCGAGTGCTAGATCTTGTATCGAGCAGTCTATACAAAGAGATACTAAGAACGGCAAAGTAGAGATCGAGATCAAATGGGGGTCAGGACGCGTCGGAG
>JAFARV010000719.1 GCA_019245255.1 Acidobacteriaceae bacterium
CCTGAACAGCACCGTTGTGCGCGTGCAGCACGAGGGCGGCGAGGCCGCTTCGGCCAAAGGCGTCGAGATTACATATTTGCGTTTTGACAAACTCGAAACCGTCCGCGCAAAAAATTGCATTCTGGCGTGCTGGCATGTCATGATCCCGTACATTTGTCAGGAGCTGCCTGAGACGCAAAAGCAAGCGCTCTCGTTCGCTGTAAAGGTACCGCTCGTATACACAAATGTTGTGCTCCGGAATTGGAACGCTTTCGAAAAGCTGGGTGTCAGTTCCATCTACGCGCCCGGCAGTTTTCATAGCGAGATGAATATCGATTTGCCGGTTAGCATCGGTACATACAAATGCCCGCGCAGAGCTGACGAATCAATCGTCGTACACATGCAGCGCGTGCCGACCCGGCCCGGACTGCCGTCGCGCGATCAGCATCGCGCCGGACGCTGGGACCTCTACAATACGACATTCGAGACGTTCGAGCGAAAGATTCGGGATCAAATGGCGCGGACACTCGGCCCTGGCGGATTCGACCCGGCACGAGATATCGCGGCGATCACGGTGAACCGCTGGCCTCACGGATACGCATATGAATACAACTCGCTTTGGGACAAGTTTTGGCTCGAAGGCGGAGAGCAGCCATGCGTCATTGCGCGGCAACCGTTTGGAAGAATTGCGATTGCGAATTCAGATGCCGGAGCATATGCTTATACCGATTGCGCCATCGACCAGGCGCATCGGGCGGTAGAAGAGATCCTGCGCGTAACGTGAGTCAGTTCACTGCTTCCGGCAGACGACAAACGGCGATCGTCTGCCCCGCCTTGTGAGTCTTACGCGGCGTTTTCGACGGCGATGATGCGCTGCGGAGTCACGGTGGCGCGATGTTCGAGCGTTTCCAGCCGCATGTTCATCAGCATCTGGTGATCGACTTCCGCCTGTTTGAGCAAAACATCCCATCGGTGACCGTCCTGTTTACGTTTTTCGACGGCTTGTTTGAGGGCGAGTTCTTCGCTCTTGCGGCGCTGCGATTCGAACCCAATTTCGTGTCTACGCTTTTCGGCTCTAAGCTTTAGGAGATCGTTGAGGCAGCGATGGAAGGCGCGGTCGTTGGTGGTCTGGTAACGCAGAAAGAGCGCGAACTGTTTTTCGTCGTTTTCGGCGAGCGCGGAATCCTGGAGCCGAAGAGCGCGGCGGGTCAGCCAGTGATGCTCGGCCATTTTGTCGACCAAAATATTTTCGGTTGGAGTGGCGGGCTGGTGCTCGTTGCGGAGCGCGGCCATGAGTTCATCGAACTGTTCCTGCGATTCGGAGGGAAGCACGGTGAAGCGGCCGCAGAAACCGTGGTGAAAGTTGTTGCGCGAGGAAACGGATTTGCCTTCGGGCGTTTTGGGACCCGTTGAATGTTGGGCGTTGGCGCGATTGGATTCGAGTTTTGTTGCGGTGGTCATGCTGAAGCCTGGCCGAACGTAGCATGGGGCGGGGCGGAAAGAACGGTCCTGCTTCAAAAACGAGATTTATGACGTTTGTTTTGAAGGAGAAGAAAGTTTTGCAGCCGTTGTGATTGCGGCCGGGGGGTTGGGGTGAGTGGCAGGAGAGACGGACTTGGACTGGCGTTGCGCAACGGTCTTAGTGCAACAAGATCGTAGTGATAGCGCGGCCCTTCGCAGCGATTTGCCTTGCTACGATTCGAGGTGAATGTCTAGACGCTCTCGGATCATGTATATCGAGTGCAAGGCTGACGGCCTTCAAGGTCCGGCTCGCATTGGGCGGGTCACCTTTACGAAGTCCGGAAAAGGAATTTACTACAAGGGACGCGAGTTCTACCGCACCAGCGGCTTCAAGGCGAATTACGCGGAAGTTGGTAGCCGGGAGGAATATTGGATCTCAGGCCCGCGGCGGGACGGACAAGACCGCCTTTACTGCCCTAGTGGTTTGCCGGTTGAGATCGATGATGATGTCCGCGAGGAATACTGGCGCGACATCCGCAGGAAACCAGAGTTCGTGTCACGTACGACCACTGACCTGCCGATGCAAATCCGGTAAGCTTTGCCACATCGTCCGTAAACTCGGCGAGTCATAGAGTGAAGTCCCGGATTACTCGTTCGAAGTCTTCATAGAATCACAAAAGGCGTGCAGAGTCCGTTCGTGCGAGTCAGCTTGTCTCATCAAGGCGCGCGTGTGATGGTGGTCGTGGTGATGCTCGTCGCTGTTCCTCTGGTACACATGGGCATCCCATGGTTGCTTAGCCGCTGGGGACCTCACTATGGCTGGATTGCGGGTGCACCAGGTCTCTTAAATGAGCTCGGCTTCATGGTACTCGGATGCGCCATAGCACTAATCATCTGGATTGTGACGACCGCGCTTCATCAGATCCGGCTTTTGCCTGAACTGATA
>JAFARV010000733.1 GCA_019245255.1 Acidobacteriaceae bacterium
ACTGGCATCCACCTCGGAGTGAATCACGCTGATTTCACATCGGCAACTCTTTCGCTGACCCGCCTCGGGGAGATACAGTTTGTCTTAGCCTACTGGAATGAGTGCCTTGATTCGTGGCATTGTCTTTGGCCTGCTCAGCCTTAGCGCGAGCGGCGCTTCGTGGCGACTGGGGCCATTTGTTCGTCCCCCGGATGCGCAGCCTATCATCACACCCGATAAGAACGCTATCTTTCACGACCCGGTGAGCGGTGAGCAGGTACATTGGGAGGCCCTGCACACGTTCAATCCGGGCGCGATTGTTCGCGACGGAAAAATATACCTGTTGTATCGGGCCGAGGACGATAGCGGGACGATGAAGATCGGCGGGCACACATCGCGGCTCGGCTTGGCCACGAGCGATGACGGCATCCATTTCCAACGAGAGCCGGAGCCCGTGTTCTATCCCACAAATGATGCCGAGAAGTCGCGAGAATGGCCCGGCGGGTGCGAAGATCCCCGTATTGTCGAAGCCGAAGATGGCACGTACGTCCTGGCCTACACGCAGTGGAATCAGCAACGCTACGACGCGGCAATTGCCACTTCACCCGACCTCCACACATGGACGAAGCACGGTCCAGCATTCGCGAAGGCATACGGTGGCAAGTACAAGAGTTTGCAGTACAAGTCGATCGGGATCTTGACAGAGTTGCGAGAGGGGAGGCTGAAGGCCGCGAAGGTCAACGGAAAATACATCATGATTTGGGGCGAAATCAGCGTGCATCTGGCTACTTCGTCCAACCTCATCGATTGGAATCCGGTTGAAGACAGCAGCGGCAACCTAGTGACCGTGCTCGAACGCCGTCCGGGATTGTTCGACAGCGGGTTTCCGGAAGTGGGTCCGCCTCCGATTCTCACGAGGCACGGTATTCTTCTGCTCTATAACGGAAAGAATGCTGCAAACGGGGGGAGCGAGGAGGTGGGCCCGGAGGCATACTCAGTCGGCGAGGCGCTTTTCTCCGCTCAAGATCCCGCGCATGTCATCCAACGGCTGGATCACCCAATCTTTCGCCCTGAGCTTCCATGGGAGAAGTCGGGGCAATACGTCGCCGGAACAACCTTTGCTGAAGGATTAGTTTACTGGCACGATAAGTGGTTTCTCTATTACGGTTGTGCCGACTCGTTTGTAGGCGTGGCGATCAGTGGGAAATTGGAACCGTAGGAATCTTGGCGTTATAGAACTGGCGGCCGGCTGCGGGATGAATAAAGCAGATTTGTGGCGATTGCGTATGCTTCTGGTTCTTCCGCGTACAGATTCGGGCCGAGCATCGAGCCGAGAAATACGATTCCTCCCCGACCGATCCGGCGTCGCATCGCGACCGGGGTTGCCGCATGCCGGGCGATAACTTCGGCAGGATTGCACTCTACCGCTACGGCCTCGAGAAAAGATCTGGTTACGGCTGGCTTGGGCCAGATGTATTCGATGTACAAGCCCGGGTGGAACGGCATGCCGATATTTATGTCGAAAACGGTCCGCAGCGTCGATTGAAGCTGCCTGAACTGGAACGGCTGCAAATCATGCAAGGCGCTCTCCCATAGAAGCCAAGCACCTTGCAGGGCACAGTGAAAGAGGTGCGGAGCGGCGGTTAGCGCTTTCTCACCCGCCCCGCAAACGACGATGACGGCATGATGCGGTGCGGCGACGGTTGCGAAGCCACGCGCCGATTCTTGCGACAGCGCAGTACTCTCGGAGAGAATTTCGAAGCGGCGTGCAGTTCGGCTCTGGCTGGTGTGTATTGCCACGCCCGCGGTTAGTGCTTGCCGGAGTAGCTGTCGCCGCGTTTGCATGGAAGGTTAAAGCTCACCCGAGATAAAGCGTTTCATTGCGGCAGCGGTGTCATAGACCTGCTGATCGGGAGCGTAACGATACCGCGCCTCCATTTCGGCGATGAGCCAGCCGTCGTAGCCAACCTTCGTCAACGCATCGCGTATCGTACGCCAGTTGTTATCGCCCAGGAAGATGTTGGTATAAACACTCTCTTGCCCGCAACGCCCACGATGCTTGAGAACATCTTTGAGATGGATTCGCGTGATGTGCGGACCGAGCATTTCGATCCACTGTTCGGCGAACCCCGTGTCGTGGATATTGCCCACATCGAGGTGAATTCCAACCCAAGGATTACCGACGTCGCTCAGAAATAACTTGAACTCGCGTGGACTCAAGAGGAACTTCTGCTCGGCACAGCAGTTTTCCACGCCTATCTTGACTCTGGCCGCGGCCGCTTCTTCCCCGAGATGTTGCAGCGAGTCGACCGTACGCTTGTAGACCTCATTGTATGGAGTATCGGGAGTCACGAGACCGGCGACAACGAGGATGGCATCGCACCCGAAGATCTGCGCGGTTTCGATCTGCCTTCGAATGTGATCGGACGCCGCTGCACGTTTCGCCGGCTCGCGAGATGAGACGTTCTCTTCCCAGTCGAGCGAATTCGAAACGTTCGAAACCTGTAGCCCGGCTTCGGCGATCTGGCGGCGCAATTGCTGAACTTGCGCCGCGGTGGTTTTCATTTGGAACCATGGGCGGTCACCGAGCCAGAGTTCGATTCCGTCGTAGCCGGCTTTGTTCACCAAGTGGAGGCCTTCTTCGAAGGTCATTTTTGCCGGAAAGATGTTGTCGCCGATCGATCGTTTCATTGCATGGGATCCGCTTCAATCAGCAAATCATGATCGAAGGTGATGCGCAGATGAGCCGTGGGGCCATGGACTGTGCCGAGGCTCCGGTTATGCACGTAATCAGTAACTCGGTAATCCAGCGGGGATAGCCCGCGTAACTGCACATCGCCTGTCCAGTGCTGCGCAAAAAAAGCGTAGTACATCACGTTATTCTTGCGAATCACGTGAGTCTCGGGTTTATCGAAGCCAATGTCGTATAGCGTGCCGAGATACTCGCCCTTCGAGAGCATCTTCTGGTTATATATCCTGACCCACTTTGCCCATAGCTGCTCTTTTTCGGGAGTAAGTCGAAGCTTTGCCGCCTCGGTATCTGAAGGCGGACTCGCTTTGTCGTCGCTTGCAGGCCAACGGAACTCGGTTCCAATTACTCCCCCAACGCCCACGGTGGACGCGAAATCCGTACCGCTGTCGGACAGCTCCACATGATCACCAAAATAGGGAAGGCCATCGCCCATCAGAGCCTTCAACGTCTTACCCTTGGACCGAACCTGGAAAGAACTGGTGGGGTCTGAGGCGACGGACATGTTGTAGTAGGGCATGGAGTAAAAAGAGTACGCAGTGCCGCAGGGGCAGACTTCGATCAGCGCGTCCGGTTTGACTGCTTTTACCGCGTCGGAGATGGCTTTGAAGAAGTATGGAACCGCCTCAACCGAGTTGTCTGGATTGCGGTGATGATGGGCAGAATTTGTACACGGAGGGACTGCGTTCAGAAACTGTCCGTCAATCTTTAAGCCGTCGAAGCCCCAGTCACGGATGGCTTTACGTGCGAGCTCCTGATGAAGCTTAACGACGGGCGGATAGGCTGGACAAAGATAGTAAGAATTCCACCAACTGATCTTTCGACGCGAGCCTGTGGGGTCGAGTAACATCCAGTCCCGATGCTCAGTAAAGAGCCGGCTTTTGGGGCTGACCGACATAGGCGCCCACCAGAGTTGGGCGCTGAAGCCGTCGGCGTGGATCTTGTCGACGAGCGCGCGAACATCCGTATCGCCATGTGGAAACTTCGCCGGCTTCGGCTTCCAATCCCCTTCGGCGGTTTGCCACCCATCATCCATGGTTACCCACTTGAAGCCGAGTTTCTTTACTTCAGGTAGAGCATTGACGATTTGTTGTAACTGGAAGTTGCGTCCGAAGCCCCAGGCGCACCAGATCGGTTCGAATCCGTTTCGAGGCGCACTCGGGAACTGTACCCCCCTGGCGATCATTACTCGGCGA
>JAFARV010000756.1 GCA_019245255.1 Acidobacteriaceae bacterium
GGAAATGCACTCTTGGCGATATGGACGATATAAAACAGCGGCCCGCCCACATGGCCTTCGAGCGGCTGGACGCTGCGAGCTAGTAACTGACGGCCGATGTAGTCATCAAAAAAACTCTTTCCGAACGTCACGAACATGTATGCATGCCATGGCACGACGAGCAGAAGAAATAAGAAGCTACCCATTTCGGAGGGTTGCCCAAACCAGCCGGACTTCCACTTCTGTGTCACCGCGACAATCGCCAAGGTAATCACAACAGGAGCTGGCGCAGCGCTCTTTGTCATGATTGCGAGTGCCAACCCGATCCAGAACAGATACCAACCCTGCTGATCACGTTGGCTGACGTGGTAAATGCCATACACGCTTACCGTCATCCATAGCGTGAGCATCATGTCCGTAGTTCCGAAGCGGGCCTGATAGAAAAATCCATGCGTACACAACAGAATCAGAGCGGCAATCCAGGCGGTGTAGCGCGAGTACATTTCTCGAGCGAGTACGAACGTCAGTCCCACTGTTGCGCACCCGCAAACAGCGGAAGCAGCCCGCTCCCAAAACTCCGACACTCCGAACAGGCTGAAGAGGAAAGCGGTTACCCACTCAAAAAGCGGTGTCCGCTCGAGCCACGGGCGATAGTTCCAATACGGCACAATGTGCGAGACGCCTCGCGCAAACTCGCGAGCGATGTCGCCGTAAATCGCTTCATCCCAGTCTGCTAGCGGCCTCGAACCCAACTTCACAAAGAAGAAAATTGCGGAGATCAGAACAACCGCAGGCAGGTCGAATCGTGGTTGCGGCTCGTCTGCTTCATCTGCCACTCTGGTATTTCGATTATTTGAATGTTGCTCTCGGGCAAAAATCTTCAAGCTGCTATCGTAGCGTTCGCATTGGTCGGATCTTCTTGCGCCGCGACCGCACAAACCGCAGGTTCATCAACCAACAGTAACGATCCGAAAAGTTTGCCCACGCACATAGAGAACGTTGTCGTGACTGGCACGTGGGAGCCGGTCGCGCTTGAAGAAACCGACCGCTCTGTAAATTCCTATCAACTCTCAAATCCCCCACTGTTGTTTGGCAGTCTGGTGGATGCGTTTGATCTGGATTCATCAGTTTCCGTACAGTCGCGAGGCGCAAACGGAATCCAAGCCGACTTTTCGATTCGTGGTGGCTCATTCGGCCAGACGCTCTTGATGGTCAACGGCATTCGATTGAACGACGTGCAGTCGGGGCACTACAACTCCGATCTTCCAATCCCGTTGGACGCGGTCGACCACATCGAGATCCTGCGTGGTTCGGGATCGACGTTGTACGGCTCTGACGCGGTGACGGGTGTGATAAACATCATCACTCGTCCCACTTCAAATTCCGATCCGATTGAAGTGCGCGTGCGGGGCGGCATCGGCAATTTCGGTACGAACGAAGAAAGCGGTTTTGTTGCTTTCAACGCCGGACCATTGTCGGAACGCATCTCAGTGGAACGTGATCTTTCGACCGGCTTCATGGACGATCGTGAGTACCGCGATCTGTCCATGGCATCCGATTCCTGGCTGAAGAGCGGTCTTGGGCTTACCCGCATTTTCCTGGGCGCTGACGACCGGCCTTTTGGAGCAAATCAGTTTTATGGGCCGTTCAACTCATGGGAACGCACAAAGACGTGGGTTGCTGATTTCACACAAGATCTCGGTGAAAACACGATTGCGACGCTCGGCTATCGCCGCCACACGGATTTGTTTGAGCTGCTCCGGGATGATCCTGGCTTTTATACAAACCGGCACGAAGACTATCAATGGGACGCAGCGGCCCGGCGACACGATTCGATTACACAGTCTTCACAAGTCTTTTATGGAGCCGAGTTCCTGGAAGATCACGTGGATAGCAATAATCTCGGAATCCATTCGCGGCAGCAGGGAGCGATTTACGGAGCATACGACGTCCGAGCGCTGCGGCGCGCGTCGTTCAGTGTAGGCGTTCGCGAAGAGGTGTATAGCGGTACCGGCGCCGTATTTGCGCCTAATGTGACCGCCGGATATTGGCTCGGCTCGAAGCTGAAGGCTCGTGGCTCTGTAAGTCGTGCGTTCCGGCTTCCGAGTTATACGGATCTCTATTACTCGGATCCGGCGAATCTTGGCAACCCGAATCTCAAGCCCGAAAAGGCCTGGAATTATGAGGGCGGTATAGATTGGTATCCGCGGGACCGCTGGCGTTTTTCAGGCACGGTGTTCGAGCGGCGTGAACGCGACGACATCGATTATATCCGTGCGAATCCGAATGCGATCTGGCAAGCGACTAATTTCGATCAGTTGAATTTTACCGGCGTGGAAGCAACGATGGCGCTCGCATTACCGTACGCCCAGTTGGTAGCAATCGAATTTACCGGGATACGCGGCGCATCTGCAGCGTTGAACGGATTGCAATCCAAGTATGTGTTCAATTATCCGAGCGAAGAGGCGGTTTTGAGCTGGCAGCGTACGTCTCCGAGCGGCTGGCTGGCGCGCATCCGCACGGGAGTTACGAATCAGTACCAGCGCGACAGTTACGTGCTGGTGGATGCATCCGCCGCGTGGACGCGCTCGCGGCTGCATCCATACGCGCGTGTGACGAATCTGCTGAACACCACGTATCAGCCAGTTTATGGAGTGCTGATGCCGGGGCGCGCCGCGTTGATCGGCCTCGAAATTTGCGCCATCTGCCGGGCGAAATAATCAGTCATAAACGCCGTGAACGTACCATTCGTGCTTGTCCGGCTGCTCATAGATGCGATACAGCGCGCCATCATCTAGAGCTACGTCCCATTCCTCCCGCGTCCATGCCGTTTCGCACCACCATTCGCCCGAGGTCTTCCATGGACCGGCATGCTCGAGGACTCTCCCTTTTACTCCCGAAGCAAGGACGCGTTTCGGCGCGGCGTCCACAACCGTGACATTCGCGTGAATGGCCGGCCGGAACACACGCATCACCAGGCGGATGCTCGCGCATCCGCCTGGTTCGCCGCCGCTCACGGGAGCGGCGGTATTCAGGCTTCCCATCTGGAATGCATCCGGACGATAGGTGTTGAGCAGCATCGGGGTGCCGACGTTCGTTTCGCCCACCATCCCGGCGATACGCGCGAGGGTGATCTGCAATTTATCGGGCGCGGGCGTAGGCGGCACGTACAGGCCGCCTTGGACGCGGCGTGGCTCAGCCGGTTCGATTCGTAGATCGAAGGCCGTAACCGGCGCCTCGGGAGGATGCCGCTCCAAATGCAATTGCAGCAGCTTCAGCATGCTCTGGCTGTCGTCGAGCGGAACGGGAAACTCGAGCTCACAGCGATATCGTTTGCCTTCTTCGAGGCTGAGCCGGGCCTCGAGGACGCGCGCAGCGCGCGATTGCGACCGCAATCGCGCGCAGAGATCGTTCAATGTTCGGGCGAACAGGAACAGGAGCGGTTCGAGAAGCGAGAGCGGGTGTTCGAGTTCGACGTGCTCTTCATAGCTGGTCTCGGGCTTTGCCAAACGAAGGGGTCGGTCAACGCGTCCAAGCGCGAGATTTTTAAGGTAGATAGCGGCCGTGCCGAGACGCTCGGCAAGGCCGTTTTCGGGTAAAAGTGCAAGCTCTTCGCAGGTTTTTATGCCCCATCGAAACAGGATTTCGGCGAGCGCGGGCTCGATCGAAGGGTCGTGCGCAAACAGCGCAGTCAGCGGAAGCGGCGCCAACTTTAGCCGCTCCTCGCCAGGGGCGGCTAAAGTGACGCCGATGCAGTTCCGAGCCAGCAGAATAGCGGTATCCGGGTTTGCCGCGATGGCAAGACTCGCCTGCAATTTCCGTTCGAACCCAATCCGGCAGATTTCGGACGCGATCTGATACGGCGATCCCAATAACTTCCTCAGAGGCGTAATTGAGAAAACAACGGTATCTGGGGAGGTTTGTTCGACAGAGGGAGAAAAGTCGTGCGCGAGCGCAAGTAGCGCATCGGGCGGAAAAGCGGCCGTGGCATGCAGACACGCGTACATGGGTTAGGCTACCGAACGAATAAACACTGGTTCCGGAGGGACGGCGGCTGACCTCAGGACGGCATTTGCTTCAATGCCGCGGAGAACAAGAAATGGCCGTTTGCCGGACCAGCGGAACTGTTTAGGCTGTAATTCGAGGGTCGTGGACGAACAAGACTTGGCCTGCGGCCTGTCAGCGCAGATCAAAAGAATGGTCGGGGTATTTTCGACCGCGCGCCGGAAACGATACCAGTAGGAGAGCGGAATACGGTTGAGCACCCGCGGGTTCGCATCGCATAAATCCAGCAGAATCAGCCCGAATCCGCCGGCATGAACCAGCAGATCCGCTGAGCGAATGGCATGTTCCGCATTACCACGGCACCGTACCCACACCAAATGGTCGAGGGCGACACCTGCTGCGGCGGCGGACGCGGGGTGAAATGTGTCGTAGAGATCGATGACAGCGCAAACCTCGCCACGCCGGGTGGCCTGGGCGAGAATGTGCCAACATGTGGCCGTGCGTCCGGAAGAGCGTCGGCCACTAATTTCGGCAATGCTGCCTCGAGCTAAACCTTTGTCTCTGAATAAGTTAAGGCCGATGACCTCGAGCGGCGCGAACTTTGGCGCCCGCTGCGCTCCGGTCAGTTCGCTGGCCGGTTTCCAGAGATCGGTGTAGCGCAAAACAGCGGCCATATTCGCTTTTTGTTCGCCTCAATGAACCCATTCTGACTGACTCCGGCTGGAGAAATCAACTGTTGTTTTGGCGCGACTTTATATCGTGGTACGATAGAAATATGGCTTCAGCACCAGCGCCAAGTCCAGACGTCTCGACAGCTCTTTTCGAGCATCTTGCCGAATTTCGATATCGTATTCGCCAGTTCTTACGATTCAGTGAAGAAGCGGCCCGCGGTCACGGGGTCGAGCCACAGCAGCATCAGCTGATGCTTGCCATCAAAGGCTTTCCGCCCGGAACACGCCCGACGGTGCGCGCGATTTCGAATCGCCTCTGCCTGCGTCACAACAGCACGGTCGAACTGATTAACCGCCTTGCGGAACGCGGCGCTGTTCAGCGCCAGCCAAGCCCGACGGACCGGCGCGAAGTGCTGGTCGAACTTACACCACACGGCGAAGAACTGTTGCACCGTTTGTCGGTTCAGCATTGGGAAGAACTGCAGACCTCCGGCCCGGCGCTCTCCGCTGCTCTGCAGCGACTGCTCGAAGATCCGCTTTATCGCGAGGCTATTCCCGAGCCGACGCACGCTGCGCTGGCTCAGGAACAGCCATGCTGAACACGAAACACCGTCACGTAGAACTGGGTGACTTCACTACGACGGCCCGGGTGCTGGCCATGTCGCTCCTGGCAATCGTCATTGGCCTGGTCGCGACATATGTTGCCTGGTTTCTCCTCAAGCTGATCGGGCTATTCACGAACATCCTCTACTTCGGGAGGCTCGAAACAGCGCTGTCTTCCCCGGCCGGCAATCACCTGGGCGTCTTTGCCGTGCTGGTTCCCGTATTCGGAGCCTTGATCGTCGGAGTCATGGCGCGTTACGGCTCGGAGAAGATTCGCGGCCACGGCATTCCTGAGGCGATCGAATCCATTTTGATGGGTGGCAGCAGGGTGCAGCCGAAGCTTGCGATTTTAAAGCCGGTTTCGGCTGCGATCTCCATCGGTTCCGGAGGACCGTTTGGCGCGGAAGGACCGATCATCATGACCGGCGGCGCGTTCGGGTCTCTGATCGCACAGTTCTTTCATCTGACCAGCGCAGAACGCAAAACCCTGCTGGTTGCGGGCGCTGCAGCGGGCATGACTGCCGTGTTTGCGACACCGCTGGCGGCTGTTCTTCTCGCAGTCGAACTGCTGCTTTTTGAATGGAAGCCCCGTAGTGCGATTCCCGTGGCACTCGCAAGCGCGACCGCAGGGGCCGCGCGCCGGTACATCCTCGGTATGGGGCCGTTGTTCCCCGTGACGCCGCATCCGGCTTTCATCGGTCCTCACGGCTTGCTCGGTTGCCTGGTTGCGGGCCTCGGCGGTGGGCTGATCGCGCTGGTGTTAACAACCGGCGTGTATGCAGCCGAAGATACCTTTCAAAAGCTGCCGATCCATTGGATGTGGTGGCCGGCGATCGGCGGCGTTTTTGTGGGTATTGGCGGGTTAATCTTCCCGCAGGCACTGGGCGTCGGTTATGACGTCATCGGACAGTTATTGAAAGGGAACGTCGCGCTGCACGTCATGGCGGGGGTTCTCATTGTGAAGTCGCTGATTTGGATGATCTCGCTTGGATCCGGGACTTCGGGCGGTATCGTCGCGCCCGTTCTGATGGTTGGGGCGGCGCTCGGCGGACTGGAAGCAACGTTTCTGCCCAGCCTTGGCCCCGGATTCTGGGAGTTGGTGGGCATGGGCGCTGCGCTTGCGGGCGTGATGCGGTCGCCATTCACAGGCGTGGTCTTTTCGCTCGAGTTGACGCACGACTATAACATGCTGCTGCCGCTGCTGGTTGCGTGCTTCATCGCGCACACT
>JAFARV010000802.1 GCA_019245255.1 Acidobacteriaceae bacterium
CCGCTCGCCGCGGCGCTCAGGTAATCCTCGTATCCGGGCCGGTTCACATTCCAACACCCGCCAATGTCGAAGTGATCCAGGTGAAGACGGCGCTCGAAATGCGCGATGTGGTCCTGTCGAGGCTCGCCGAAGCCACCATTATCGTCAAAACGGCAGCAGTCGCCGACTACTACGCCGCCAACGTATCTTCACAGAAGCTGAAGAAGACCGCTGCTCGCATTTCGGTCGAGCTCGACCCAACACCCGACATTCTTGCTGAGGTAGGTCAACGTAAGGGGGATCGCATCCTCGTCGGGTTTGCCGCGGAAACGCAGAACCTGGTCGAAGAAGCACGCCGCAAACTACTTTCAAAGAATTGTGACATGGTGGTCGGCAATCTGGTGGGCCAGGAGGGCACTGGTTTCGAGGCCGACTCCAATGAAGTGCAGATCGTGACTCCAGGCGCTCCGGCCGTACACGTCGGACCCGCCGACAAGACCGAGGTCGCAGGCCGCATTCTCGACGAAATCGTCGTGCTTCGGCTTGCACTGCGGACCGCAGATCACAGTCAATGAACCCGCAATGAACCCGGACCAGTTGCGCGCCCGCCTCGAGTTCTACCGCGATCTCGGCTTTGAGTCCATTTACCGGCGTACTCCGCTCCATGCCGCTCAAGCCGCGGTCTTGCCGGTCATCGAGCTCGAGCGCCCGGCTCTGCCCAAACTCGAGCCAGAAGACGACAGCCTCGACAAAATTCTCATAGAGATCGGCGATTGCCGCCGTTGCCGCCTCTGCGAACAGCGCAGCACCATTGTCTTCGGTTCCGGTAATCCTCGCTCGGCGCTCGTGTTCGTCGGCGAAGGTCCCGGAGCGGACGAAGACGAGCAGGGATTGCCATTCGTCGGACGCGCAGGGCAGTTACTGACACAGATGATCGATAACACCGCGGCCAGGGAAGGACTGCCGATTCGCCGCTCCGACGTTTACATTTGCAACGTTGTGAAGTGCCGGCCGCCGGAGAACCGGACTCCCCTTCCCGATGAGATGGACATCTGCGGGCAGTTTCTTTACCGGCAACTGCTCTCCATCCGGCCGAAAGCCATCTGTGCCTTGGGATCGACTGCTATGAAAGCCCTGCTGAACTCGAAAGAGGGCATCACGAAATCGCGCGGCAGATGGCACAAATGGCGCGATATCCCAGTCATGGTCACGTATCATCCGTCATACCTGCTGCGGCAGTACAACCAACAGGCGAAACGAGAGGCTTGGGAAGACCTCAAAACGCTGCTGCACTACGTCTATGACTGAGGAATCCGGCCCGTTTAGCCCGAATCGGAGCCGTACGCGAAGCGATTCGATTGATGTTCATTAGCTTCGAAGGGACCGAGGGCAGCGGGAAGTCCACCCAGCTAAAACTCCTCGTCGAACGTTTACGCGCAAGCGGCTACAAAGTCGCGGTAAACCAGGAGCCTGGTGGAACCGTCATCGGAAGAGAGATCCGGCGCGTTCTGCTCGATCCTGCCCACGCCGAGATGGCATCCATGACGGAACTGCTGCTCATGTTCGCTTCGCGCGCACAGGCGGCCGCTGAGGTGATCCTTCCCGCACTCTCGCGCGGCGACCTGGTCGTGAGCGATCGTTTTACGGATTCGACGCTCGCCTACCAGGGTGCGGCCCGCGGGCTCGGATTTGATCTGGTTCGAAACGCACATCGGCTGGCGCTTGGATCTTTGCAGCCGGATCTCACTCTTTGTATCGACCTGCCCGTTGAGGAGGGTCTGGCCCGTGCGCGTCATCGCAATGAGGGAAATCAGATGGCCCGGAGCGAGGCGCGATTTGACCAGCAGTGCCTCGATTTTCACCTCCGAGTCCGCGCGGGATATAGGGAAATCGCCGAAGCCGAACCGGAACGGGTGCGCATAGTTGATGGGTCCGGCAACTCAGCCGCCGTGTTCGAGCGCGTGTGGGCCCTTGTCGAACCGGCTCTCAGCGAAAATAGAAGCTAATCGCCAATGGCCCCGTTTCCGGACTTCTTCGGTAACTCGCGAGTGGCTTTCACACTCGCCGAGATGATCGAGCAGCAGCGAATCCCGCAAACCATCCTCCTCAGTGGTCCTGAAGGTGTCGGGAAAGCCACGTTGGCGCGCCGTTTCGCGGCGGCTCTTCTGGGCCATGCGGTCAAGATTGAGCGTGACGATCTCAGTCTCGAATCGAACCTGATGGTAATTGAGGAGCGCCTGAAGTGGACTGCTGAAAAGCGCAACGATGATCCAC
>JAFARV010000037.1 GCA_019245255.1 Acidobacteriaceae bacterium
TGGTCCAGCTATGAGGCTCTGACGGCCCGTTACGAGCATCGCTTTTCCGGGGGATTGTACCTGCTGGGCGCGTACACGTTTCAGAAGGCGCTGGATCTGGGAAACACCGACGACTTCACGATGATCAGCGCCGATTTCAAGAAGTTCGACAAAGGGCACTCCGATTACGATGTGCCGCACCGGTTTGTTTTGAGCTATAACTACGCGCTGCCCTTTGGACGCGGTAAACGCTTTCTGGGGAGTAGTTCAAGAGCTACGGACTTGCTTATTGGCGGATGGCAGTTGAATGGCATCACGACGTTTTCTGCAGGCCAATACCATACGGTGACAACCGCTCAGTTCTGGCCAAATATTAGTCCTGTGTTTAACACGTCGGTTCCAAACGTGATCGGAAATCCGACCGCGAATCAAAATCCCCGTGGTTACTGGTTCAATGCGGCGGCGTTCGCGTATCCGGTCAATCACGTGGAAGGAGACGCCGGCCGGAATCAATTCGAGACTCCGGGAATTGCCAACTGGGACATGAGTCTCTTTAAGGATCTACGCGCCACAGAACGCCTCAGAGCTCAGCTTCGGTTCGAGGCATTTAATCTCTTCAATCACACCCAATTCGGCGTCCCGAATATGACCTGGGGCACGCCGACATTCGGCCAGATTACATCGACTCAGGTGGATGCGCGACGGCTGCAGTTAGGGTTGAGACTTACGTTCTAGTGAGCCGTCGCGATAATTTCGATTGTGAACGCCGCGAGATGCCGATAACGATAGGCCTTCCGATCAAGCTCGCTTACGCTCGCGGCTCAGTCACGGGGCGCGTCCGATGAGTGCAAGCACGCAAGCTTACGGTGTGCGGGTTGGTCTGTTCAGCATCGGCCTTGACGCGTACTGGCCTCAATTTCCGGGATTGCGCGAGCGGTTGATGGCATACAACGATCGCATCGCGGGGCGCTTACGAGCGACCGGCGCTTGCCTGGTCAATCTCGGTCTGGTGGATACCCCGGAGTTGGCGCGCGACGCCGGTCACCGCTTTCGGTCGGCGGATGTGGACCTGATTTTCTTGCACGTTTCTACTTATGCTCTAACTTCCACTGTGCTGCCGGTGGTGCGACGGGCGAAGGTTCCCGTTATCATTTTGAATCTTGCGCCTGGAGACGCAATCGACTACACGGCTTTCAATCGGCTGGAGGATAGAGGCGAGATGACCGGCGAATGGCTTGCCTGGTGTCAAGCCTGTCCAGTGCCGGAAATCGCCAATGTGTTTCGCAGATCGAAAATACCTTTCTTCCAAGTAACGGGCACGCTGGATGATCCAGACATTTGGAAGGAAATCGAATCCTGGATTGAAGCTGCAAACGTTCTTTCGGTGATGGAGCATAACAGGCTGGGGCTGATGGGCCACTATTACGGAGGGATGCTCGATATTTACTCCGACCTTACGCTGCAAAGCGCGGTTTTCGGCTGCCACATCGAAATGCTCGAAGTAGATGAGCTGACGGCTCTCAGGAGCGAAGTTAGTGACGGAGAGATAGAAGATCGTGTTGAGCATTTTCTGAGTGTCTTTGATGTGCAACCGGATTGCGCTTACTCCGAGTTGCAAAGGGCTGCTCGAACGTCAGTTGCATTGGATCGACTGGTTGCAGAGCATTCGCTTGGTTCATTGGCGTACTACTACAAGGGTTCCGGTAACCCTGCGAATGAGGACACGATGAGCTCGATCATTCTTGGAACCAGTCTACTTACGACCCGCGGTATTCCGGTTGCCGGCGAATATGAGGTCAAGAACGTTCAGGCGATGAAGATTCTGGACTCGTTTGGAGTTGGCGGTTCATTTACGGAATACTATGCAACCGACTTCAAAGATGACATCGTGCTGATGGGCCATGACGGTCCGGGACACATCGCGATTGCCGAGGACAAGATCAGGGTTCGTCCGCTGGGCGTGTATCACGGCAAAGTTGGGCGCGGGCTTTCGATTGAGATGTCGGTTCGGAATGGCCCGGTAACTCTGCTGTCGGTAGTGCAGACGGAAGACGCGAGACTCGAGTTACTCATGGCGGAAGGTGAATCGGTGCACGGTCCGATTCTCGAAATCGGCAACACGAATAGCCGTTACCGATTCGCCATCGGGGCGCGCATATTCATCGAGAACTGGAACGCACAAGGGCCCGCGCACCACTGCGCTGTTGGCGTTGGCCATATATCAGAGAAGATTCAGAAACTGGGAGCTTTGCTCGGGATGGAGGTGATCCGCATATGTTGAAGCAAATAAGAAATTCGAGACAAACGTCGAAAGCGGGGTTATCCGCGGCGCGATTACAAGCCATGGCGGTGATGTTCGTGAGTGCCGCGGCAGCCCAGAAAATAGATATCGCATGGGATAAAGTGCAGCTTGTGTCAAAGACTACGCCGACCTTGCAGGTGGTGGTGAATCCGCCTCTTCGCCGCGGTTCGCCGATTCACGATCGCGCATTCACCGAGCTCAAGAATCTTGGCGCCGAATACGTCCGGTATGTTCCATGGCTGCCCTATCCAAGACTGGCCGTCGCCGAACTGGACGCTCCGTCCAACGGAAAGACATCCTGGGATTTTTCGATCATTGATCCGATGACGATTGACTTTCTGAAAGCCACGGAGGGTCATTCGGTCATTCTGAATTTCAGCACGATTCCTGCCTGGATGTTTGAGACAGCCAAACCCGTGGGATACCCGAACGATCCGGACGCCGTAACGTGGGATTACACGCAAGGCACGCAGTTAAAAGATCCCAGCATGAAAGAGCTTGGGGACTATTATGCTCGCCTGGTGAGCTGGTATGTGA
The DNA here is from genome assembly GCA_019245255.1 of Acidobacteriaceae bacterium. GTDB lineage: Bacteria > Acidobacteriota > Terriglobia > Bryobacterales > Bryobacteraceae > Bog-105. Next base: position 2,819 of record JAFARV010000037.1, read on the forward strand.
ATGGCGGCTTTACCGACGAGTTCGGCAAGCGGCACGATTCGGGTTATCACTTTCACATTCCTTATTGGGAGATCTTGAACGAAGTCGATTTCGAGCACTCGACGACTGCCGAGCAGTACACAGAACGCTACGATGCAATCGCGTCGGCGATAAAGAAGGTGGCGCCGGACATGAAGTTTGTCGGTTTAGCGCTCGCCATCCCCGGGATGCAGCCAGGAATGTTCGAGTACTTCCTTAATCCAAGGAACCACAAGCCCGGCATTCCGCTCGATATGATTTCTTATCATTTCTACGCGGTTCCGGAGCCGGACGAGACACCTGAGATTCAGCAGCACACATTCTTTACTCAAGCGGACGGATTTATAAATACCGTTCGCTATGTGGAAGCTATCCGGAAGCGGCTTTCTCCGCAGACGAGAACCACAGTTGACGAAATAGGATGCATTTCAGCCGATGACGCGAGCCAGGGCAAGCCGGGACATGTAACGGCCGCGATTCCTGACTCCTATTGGAATCTCTGTGGCGCAACTTATGCCTACGTGTTCGGGCAGCTTGTGTCGTTAGGAATCGATGTCGCGGGGGAATCGCAGCTGGTCGGCTATCCGACCCAGTTTCCGAGTGTGACGATGCTTGATTGGAACAGCGGGGCGCCGAATGCGAGATTTCGAGTACTCGAACTGCTGAAAGAGAACTTTGGACCGGGCGATCAGGTTGTGACAACGAAGGTTGATTCCAACGAAGTATACGCGCTCGGCTTCGTTTGTCAAAACGGAAAACATACGGTACTGCTGATCAACAAACGCGATCGCGATGTGGAAGTCACGCTGCCCGAGAAAGCGGGTCAAGTGCAGGCAGTGGATGAGACGACCAAAGACGGGCCGATAGCGAAGCAAAATCCGGATAGCGCAAAATTGAGATTGAGGCCGTACTCGGTCGCTGTTGCGACCTTGCCTTAGCGGCATTTCCGAGCGCTACATGGAACGCGTTTGTTTTGTGCTGCAGGTCCGCCGCGACAAACTGTCCGAGTATGAGGAGCGTCATCGCGCAGTCTGGCCAGAGATGAGGCAGGCGCTCGCAGAAAGCGGATGGAAGAACTACTCTCTGTTTCTGAGAGAAGACGGTCTGCTTGTGGGATACCTGGAGACCGAGAGCTTCGCGCTCGCGAAGCAGCGGATGCAGGACCGAGAAGTGAATGCCCGGTGGCAGCGCAACATGGCTGAGTTCTTCGTGCAACCGAACGGGCTGCTGGATGGCTCCGGATTTGAGGAGCTAAGGCAGGTTTTCCATTTGGACTAGGTCCTGAGACTCGCACGCAGCGCACCGGCGGTTTCGCCGTTGTGCGCGCAAGGGTCGCACTCGGCAGCGAGAGGGTGTAAAA
>JAFARV010000038.1 GCA_019245255.1 Acidobacteriaceae bacterium
CGTCGCGTTATAAGGGGCACCTGGACGAAGATGCCGACGAGTTTATCGGCTACATCGTTAATTCGGCGCGGCGAATGACGGACCTGATCAATGGCCTGCTCGCTCTGGTACGCCTGAGAAAGGCGGGACAACCGATCGCGCCGGCTCCATTCGATGAGGTCGTCAAGCAGGCGGAGATCGGCTTACAGGCGGCAATCCGCGAGAGCAACGCGCGAATCGAGAAGGGACCGCTGCCCTCATTGGTGGTCGACGCCGTCCAGTTTACTCAGGTGCTGCAGAACCTGATTGCGAATGCAATCAAATACCGCAGAGAGATTCCACCTTTGATTCGCGTCTCCGCGACACGGGATGCGAGCGACTGGATCTTTTCCGTCGCCGACAACGGCCGGGGTTTCGATCAGGAGTTCGCCGAGCGCATCTTCGGCCTATTCCAGCGGCTGCATCCTCGAGAGATAGAGGGTACCGGCATCGGCCTGACGATCGCCCGCAAGATTGTCGAGCGCCACGGAGGGCGCATCTGGGCAGAGTCCCAGCCCGGCGTTGGCACAACGTTCTATTTCAGCCTGCCGGTCAGCCTGGAGGCGCGACCGTCAGACCAGCCGGACAGCCACGGAGTCGCAGCAGCAGCGCTCTGATCGGGCTTCGCTCGGGAGAAGTAGAGTAGCTCCGGAGAGCATTCTTGCGCGTGGCCGCGGCCAATTAAAGTTCCGTTGCGACTCTGCCGATAGATCCTGCGTGAGTACAACGTTCGTCCTTCCCTTTGAGCCTGCAGTTTCTGCCCCTGCGAGTCTGGCGCGAGCCCTGGAAGAGAGGCGGAAGTATATTGCGAGCGAGTTAACGGCGATCTGTGAAGGGCCACGAAGCAAACACCGGATTCTGTGCGCCGGAGCCACCAACCTGGAGGAAGCGGAACTGGTCTTTAATCGATGCGAATTCAGCATTGCCGATCGACACGAGGTGATCGGCGGGGATCCGGGCAGCTTCGATTTCATCTATTCACTGAATCTGCTCTCCGAACTGCCAGACGCCAGCGTTCGCCAGCTCCTGGCGCGGTTGATATCCATGCTGCGCCCCGGCGGACGTTTACTCGCGACCAACTTCACACCGGAGAACAACGAGCTTGCGATACGCCGCCTTCACCTGCGGACCGAGTATGACGTCGCCCACCTGGTTGATGGATTGACCAATATCGTTGGCCATGCGGTTTGGCGAGACAGCAGCGAACGAATCGTTTATCTGGAAATTGAGCGATAGTCGACTGGCGAGTATCAGTGGGCTGCCGCGGCGCCGCCGGGTTTTGTCTTCTTCATAAGAAACACGAGCGGAATCAGGATGCCGAACGCGACGCCCATAACATAGAAGCAATCGATGTACGAGAGAGTGTTGGCCTGCTGCTCGATGCTTCTCATGATCAGCGCGTAGGACCCGTTACCAGGCAGTCCGTTCTGCCGTGCAATGATGGCGCCGGCAGAGTCTACGGCGTGCCGGAAGTTGAGATTTACTTGCGTCGCGTTTTCGATCAATCTGCTCTGGTGGAACTGCGCGCGCCGGGCAAGTATCGTTGTTACGAGCGAAATGCCGACACTTCCGCCGATGTTCCGTGCGAGGTTGATCAACCCCGAAGCAGCGTTGTTCTTATTTCTCGGCACGAACGCGTAAGCCGCCGTATTGATCGGAACGAACAGACATGCGAGGCCGGCAGCCTGGAAGCAACGCGCATAAACAGCGTGCGAGAAATCCATTTGGGTGTCAAACGTCGTCATATGAATGAGCGCCAGCGAGGTGATGACGAGTCCCAAGCCTATGATCCATCGCGCCTCGATCTTTCCGAGGGATTTGCCCACAAACGGAAGCATAAACATTACGAGCAGACCGCCCGGAGAGAGTGCCATGCCGGCCTGCGTTGCCGTGTAGCCCATTACCAGCTGCAGATACTGCGGCAGTAAGACGGTGCTGCCGAGCAGAACAACGCCAACCATGAACATCAATCCGCCCGCGACGGCGAAATTCCTATCTTTGAGAAGGCTCAGGTCAACTACAGGATCCTTCTGGCGCAGTTCCCAGTAAATCGCAAGAATAAGACCGGCGGCCGAGAGCAGAGCGCAGGTGCGGATAAACCCGCTTGACCACCAGTCGTCGCGCTCGCCCTTGTCGAGCAAGATCTGCAAGAAGCCGAGGCCGATGGCGACAAAGATGATGCCCCAATAATCAACGCGCAGCCCACGCGAGCGCCGCTCGTCCCGTTCGGTAACGAAGTAGGGTGGATCCTCGACCATGAAGCTGGTCAGGAACAGCGAAACGATTCCAACCGGAATGTTGATGAAGAAGATCCAGCGCCAGTCGAAGTTGTCGGTAATCCAGCCGCCAAGGGTGGGGCCTATCGCTGGGGCGGTGACGACTGCGATTCCGTAGATGGCAAATGCCATTCCACGCTGTCGGGGCGGGAAGGTGTCCGCGAGTATCGCCTGTTCGCTGGGCTGCAAGCCGCCGCCGCCGATGCCTTGCAGAACACGGAAGAAGACCAGTAAACCAAGGCTCGGTGCGACGCCACATGCAAACGAACTCAGAGTGAACATCAGCACGCAGACCATATAGAAGTTCTTGCGCCCGATGAGAAAGGAAAACCACCCGCTGAGCGGCAGAATGATGGCGTTCGAAACCAGGTAAGACGTGAGGACCCAGGTCGCTTCGTCTTCGCTCGCCGAGAGATTGCCTGCAATGTGTGGGAGTGCAACGTTAGCGATGCTTGTATCAAGCACTTCCATAAAGCTCGCCAAGGTTACTGTAAGTGCAATCAGCCAGGGATTGTACTTCGGCCGCCACTGGGGATGTGGATCGTGACGCGGTTCCCGGACGGCGGGCTCAGGCGGTTGCTCTGCCGCTACTGCCATTGGTTCTGGCCCTTGCCGGAATCGAGAAGGACCGTAGGTTCGACCGACATGCCCGGTAAGAGTCGGTGATCGCGGTTTTCACCGACTTCGAGCACAATCTTGACGGGAATACGTTGAACTACCTTTACGTAATTTCCGGTCGCGTTTTCGGGCGGCAGCAAGCTGAACTTGGCGCCGGACGCGCCCGCGATGCTGTCGATGTGGCCCCGGTACTCCCGACTGCTCCCGAAAGTATCCACCTTGATGCTTACGTGCTGACCGGTGTGCATGTTTCGCAACTGGGTCTCTTTGTAGTTAGCGGTCACCCAGACGTCATCCAGTGGAATGAGCGACATCAGTTGTTGGCCCGCGGTAACCTGCATACCCGGTTCGGCGGTTTTGCGGCTGACGACCCCATCAACGGGCGCGACAACGTGTGTGTAGCCGAGATTCAATTTAGCCTGGTCCAGATTGGCCTGGCTCTGTTTCACTTGTGCCAAGGCCTGTTTGTAACGCGCTTCGCTCACCTGAGTCTGCCGCGGACGCACTTCCTGGCTCTGGCGCCGTTGAATTTCGGCTGTCGCAAGCTTGGCCCGGGATTGTTGCACCTCGGCATTGGCCTGATCAAGGGTGTGTTGAGCCGCCATGATGTCCGCTTTTGCGGATTCCACCTGCGCCGCTCCGGCGTCGGCGGCAGCCTGCGCCGCATCGTAATCCTGTTTCGAGATCTCGTCCTTCTCAACCAGGTCCCGGTAGCGGACCAGATCCTTCTGCGCCTTCTGGTAGTTCGCTTGCGCTTGAGTCAGCGCCGCTTTGGAAGCGTCGAGACGCGCGCGTGCGGCATCGGCAGCCTTTTGCGCGGAGTTCACGGCCGCGGCGTTCTGTTCAACTTCCGAAAAGCTGGTGCTTACCTGGCTGCGCGTGTTGATGTTCGTCAACGGGACATTCGCGCTCGATTCGCTGGTGTTCGCCTCGGCGGTTGCGACCGCCGCCTCGGCCTGTTGCACGGTGACTTGAAAATCAGCGGGATCGAGTCGAACCAGTTCCTGTCCTGCCTTGACCGGTTCATTGTCGTTCACGAGAACCGAGACAATCGTGCCACTGACGCGAGGACTGATAGGAATCAGATGCCCATCCACCTGCGCATCGTCCGTCGACTCGCGAGCCGTGTAGTACGCATAGATCGGGATCGCCGCAATGATTGCCACTACCAGGATTGCAAGCAGCACAAACCGCACCGTGCGCTTTCGCCTTGGGTTGACAGGTCTCCGGCGCGCTTCCGAATCGTGTTGCTCATCGGCCTGAGCTTGAGGGGCCTGCGCGTTCCGCTGTTGGGAAGTATCGTCTGCCATTTTTCCCCGTCCTTGAAGTTATTAGAGAGTCTGCTGGTGGCGGGCGCCGTACTCGGCGGGTCCGCTTGCATGCGCCACCAGACTTCGCCGCATCTTTTTGAGGAGCGAAGTCAGGAGATTTCGTTCGTCCATGCTCAGATCGCTCATCAATTGCGAGACGTTCCTGAAGTGGACCGGCATCACCTGGTCCAAGATCTCTTCGCCTTTGCGAGTTAGCCGGGCAAAGCGTCCTCGCCGGTCTCCGGCGTCTACCACTCGCTTTACGTATCCTTTTTCCTGCAGCGAATCTATCAAGCCAGTAACATTGGCACGGCTTACAAGAAGCAACTCACCGAGATCGTGAAGCAGCATCCCTTCCGGTTCGCCACAGCGAAGCACCATCATTACGTTAAGCGCAGACTTTGAGAGACCGAATCCGGCCAGATATCGTCCGATGATCTGTTGCAGAACATCATAGGTGTACACAAGATTCAAGACGGTCTCGATCGATGTAAGATCGAAACCCGTGTAATGGGGGCCACACTTGCGTACACGCCCGTGATAGAACGCCTCCCGCAGGTCCTCGGACACAACCTTTCGATTCTGAAGCAGATAGTAAAGTTCCTAATTATTTTTCCTCATGATAGCGTGCAGAACATGCGCGCGGCGCGATCTATAAACACGGAAGGATTGAAAAATGAGAATTGTGCCGCTTTTGTCTGCCGCGCTGTTCGCGGCGCTGCCCACACAATGCGCGGAGATCCAGGGAGTCATAGCCGATTGGCAATGTGTCAAGGCGATGGTAGACAACGGCCGCGAACGGACGCTGAAAGACAACAAATCGTGTTCGCTTGGGAATAACTATTCGCGTTCGAGTTACGGAGTGATTACTAACGACAAAAAATACTACAGGCTAGATGACGCCGGGCGCGCCTGGGCTCTGAAGCTGCTGAAGGACACTCACGACAAAGACAGGCTGTATGTGGTCGTCACGGGAACAATCGACGGCGAAGTCATCCATGTAAGTAACATGAGTGAGCTATGAGCGTTATTGCCTCACATGGTAGGATCGCCGTGAACTTCCACCCGGGCGTCGTCTTGGGTGGCTGAGGGTTCAGGTAACCGCCCCGTCCAGTTTGCCCAACCCCAGAAGGCGGCAGTCGAGGAGCTGAGAGTTCCGGAAGCTGCTCCGATGGCGCGAATAGCGAAGCGTTGCGAGGCGGCGCCCGCGGCGGACATGGATAGCATCATGGTGGACCAGTTCATGGTCTCAATGGTTGAAAATACTCGCCCGCGAAACCGGTCGTCCACGTGTTTCAGCAGGTTGGACCAGTTGAGAACCGAGCTGACCGCAACGGCGGCTCGCGAGAGTCCCATGAAGAACAGCGCCCAACCCCAGTGCCGCATCTGGCTGAACACAACGTAAGATCCGCCGTGAAGCAGGTAGCAATAGAACACCGTGCGCTTGTAGTTGGCATAGCTGATCCTTTTGCCGATCCAGTTGCCGAGGAGTCCTCCTATCAGAAGTCCCACGCCCGCCGTTCCCCACAGTTCGCCGAGACCTTGTGCACCGCGCTGGAAGACGGATTCACTGAACAGAGTAAAGAGAACCTGCGCAGCGCCGCCTCCGCTCGCCCATCCAACGGAAATCAGTCCAATGCCGAGGATGAGAGGATTATTCGCCATATAAGCAAGCCCCTGCCGATACTCATGCCAGGGCCTTGCAACCTTCGTTTCGTTCAACCCGCGATCGGCCGCGCGGAAGTGCCCGGCGCGGGAATGCAGGCGCCAGATGCAGAACGCCGATACAAAGAATGACAGCGAGTTGAAAACGAAGGCCAGTTCATATCCAAACGCCGCGACCGCTGTTCCTCCGAAAAATGCGCCGACGGCAAGCGTGATCCATCCAGTGGTCTGCGTCAGCGAGTTTGCCGTGTGCAGCTCTTCGTCCGTGGCGATGGTCGGCAATATGGCCGAACGGCCGCTCGTGAAGAACGGCGATGCAAGCATGAGAAGCGCGCTCAGCAGATAAATCAGCCAGATCTGATGATGAGCAATGGCGGTTATGAACCCAAGCGCTATGAAGCCGCGGACGAGGTCGCTCGCGATCATGATCCGCCTGCGATCGAAGCGATCCAAGACTACTCCGGCCAGCGGTCCCGCGAGTATTGCCGGTACGGCGCGTGAAAGCATCACGCCGGATACGACTGCGCCGCTGTGCGTGCTCATGAACGCGAGACTCAGCACGGCCACGTTGTTGAAATGGTCTCCGGCCTCGCTAACAATCTGGCCGATCCAGGTGTAGCGGTAGTTTCTGTTGCTGCGGAGGAGTTGAGTGAAGCCCGGCATTACGCCGCAGATGGAGATGTTTGATGCCGGACAACTTTGGCAGTCGTGATGGCCTGTCCCAGGTGACGCTGGGTGTGCTCCGCAATATGAACGATCAGGCCCAGAAGAGTGGTGGGCAGCGCGCGGCGGCCGACCACGCGTTTGTCATACATCGTCGCGGGATTGATGTTTCGAAGCTTCTCCTCAGACCTTTTTAAAGCCGCAAGTACTCTCAACAGCAACGCGTCAAGACTCTCATCAGGCACGCTCTCCTGCTTGAGAACTGCCATCTGATCGTCCGACAGTTGCTCGCCCAACGCATACGTCGTCAGGCGGTCGACACTGCCCGCTATGTGCTTTAAATGAAAGCCGACCGAAGCTGCGCCCGGTGACCTCCAGAGTTGCTCACGAGTAAGCCCCTGAAGTTGCTGCCCCAGTTCTTCCCGCACCTGCTCGAACGTGTAGAACACCGGCATGACAAGCGGCTCGATGCCCTCGAGTGGCCCTCGCAGCCACGGTTCTGCATTACTCATTTCGATTCACCGGGCTAGCGCATGTTTCCTGTGTGTCCGAGCGAATATCGGCCCGGTTGCGGATACACGCACAACCCGTGCGGCTCCGTGCCAACCGGAATGCGGGCCTTCAACTTCCCGTTGCTGGTGTCGAACACGTACACTTCGCTGTTGTACCTGCCGGAGAGCCATAGCAGCTTGCCATCCGCTGAAACACCGCCCATATCCGGACTGCCACCGCCAGGGATCGGCCATGTCGTTGCCACCTGTCGCGTTTTCAGATCTATAAGCGATACAGATCCACCCGAATGGTCAGTTGGGGTGCCGCGATTCGATACGTACATGTACTTCGCATCGCGGCTGAAGTAGAGTCCATGTGCCCCGACTCCTGTTTTGATAAAAGCGATTTGCTTAAAACTGTCGCCGTCAATCACGTGAACGCCGTTTGCATCCATGTTGGCGATATAAAAAACCTTGCCATCAGGAGAG
>JAFARV010000164.1 GCA_019245255.1 Acidobacteriaceae bacterium
AAATGAAAACGCCGGTTGGGCTGTTAATCTGGTCGACAACGCGGAACCTGCATACAACCTTTGTTGCGAATCAGAGTCGCACGGTCCTTGCGCTTCCGTCTTGATCGGAAAAATTGGTACAAAATGGACGGATCTCTCGCCTAATTACGTGCTGTCAGTAGCAGGCCAAGGATGTGAGCTCTTTATAGTGTCAACTCATCAGACAAACGGCTTGCATGACATCTGCCTACCCACTACCTGTTCACCTCTGAACACGGATCGCTGCGCGCCAACGGTGCTGGGTTTTGGCAACCGGGGATATCAGCCAATTTCAACATCGAACGTTGAAGGGCCGAAATGAGCGAATTTGGCCGCGAAGCGCTGCCGTCAGCTCCATTGTGGGGATGCCAATGGTTCCTGTGTGACAATTCAACACGAACCCTTGCCGTGGGTGCTCTTAAGGACTACGGATGGCGGCCGCTCGTGGCAAGTGCTTAGTGATTGCTCCCTGCATCGTGCCGGCGCGGCAACGGACGTCCGGCGACACCTTCAAGAAGGGTGATCCACCACAAGCGATGACAAGTCGAGGCGCTGACACGCTATGTTGTGGCTCGAACCGGCACGCATTCGCATTGTGTGACCGCCGATGCCCAAAACGGCATCGTTTGCACGAACGTTCGGCGCTACATGTCAACCAGTCTCGCCTCGCCGCGCCAGCTAGCACAAACGTATGAGGTGATGGTCACAGTAACCTAGGCGCATGCCCGGACATCGTTACAGGGAGTCCCGATTGAAAAAGGTCATCGCTATCCGTTTGCGAGCGGCGGCTTCCGCGGCGCTGCTGCTCGTACTTTCGGCCGTTCTGTCCCGTGCACAGAGTGGATTCATACGCTCCGCCGGGCAGCCGATTCCGGGTGCGACCGTCACTGCGTCACAGGGAGACCGGAGCGTGTCCACCATCACGGATGCCGATGGCCACTACGCATTCGGTCCGCTCGATCCGGGGCCTTGGACGGTTCATATTGAAATATTCGGTTTCGAACCGGTTACCGAGCAGATCAATTTCGGACAAGCGAAGGGCCCCACTAATTTCGACCTAAGGCTGAAATCGTTTGAACCGGCCCAACCACGTCCCACCCCGGGCGCGTACGCCGCGCGTAATCCCAATCGGCAAGCTCCGGATGCGTACGCCGCGGGTACTGCTAATCGGCAAGCGCAGGGGCAGGAGGAGCAGACTCCCTTGCTCCCTTCGCAGGAAGGCCTCTCTGAAACTGCAACGGGCGTGACGAATCCCTCCGGCAGCAATGAAGAATTTCTGGTCTCCGGCAGCCTGAGTCCCGGCATGCAGGCAGGGCGACAGGCTGATTCAGGGCCGGAAGCAGGCTTCAACCCTCGTGCTCCCGGGGGTGGAGACATCACGAGCGATAACGGACCTGCGGGTTTCCAGACGACTCCAGGCTTTGGTGGCGGCGGCGCGCCCGGACCTCCCGGAATGGGGGGTGGTGGCCCCGGAGGCGGACGTGGTCGCGGCTCCGGAGGTGGTGGTCCGGGCTTCGGCCGCAGACCCGGCGGTCAGGTCGCGGGAGCATCTTTCGGAAACCGCCGCAGGCGCAATCAGCAGATTCGCGGGCAAGCCTCCTTCCGGCTAGCCAATTCGGCCGTCAACGCCAAGCCCTTCTCACTCAACGGGCTCGATATTCCCCAGGCCGCTTACGCGCAGAGCCGCTTCAGCCTCATCCTCGGCGGACCGCTGGTCATTCCAAAGATCGTCAAAGATCCGGACACCCAATTCTTCCTTACTTACTTCGGCACTCGTTCGAAAACGCCCCAGTTGTTCGTCGAGACCGTGCCGACGGCCGCCGAACGCACCGGTGATTTCTCTCAAGCGACTCAATCTCTCGGCACAACCGCCGCCAACGTGCCTATCGTGCTATTCAATCCCACCACGCACACGCCGTTCGCCCAAAACATGATCCCTGCGTCGAAGCTCAATGGGATTGCGCTTGGCCTGCTGCGCTTCTACCCGCTGCCGAACGAACCCGGCTTCGCAAACAACTATCAGTTCGAAACCGCGCAGGCCGGCGACACCGACAACGTCGGCTTCAGAATTCAGCGCAACGTCACGCGCAAAGACCGGCTCGCGTTGAATCTGCAGTATCAAAGGCGCGACGGCACCGTGGCTCAGCCCTTCGGGTATTCCGATACAAATAGCGGCTACGGAATCAACACCAATCTCCAGTGGACGCGCAACCTGGCCGCCACCGTCATCAGTAATGCGCAGATTCGCTTCAATCGAAACTTCACGCAAGTGGTTCCCTACTTTTCGACGCAACCCGATGTCGCACAGCAGCTCGGTATTCCAGGTACGTCTTCGAATCCAATCGATTTCGGACCGCCCACGCTGAACTTCACCAACTTTGCCTCGCTTTCCGATTCGACCGCCAGTCTCACACGCAACCAGACCCAGTCGGGAACCGAAAGCATCACGTTTCTAAAAGGCGTACATAGTGTCACTGTTGGCTTCAGCTTCACACGCGCCGATCTCTCGACGCAGACCGACCCGAATGGCCGTGGAACCTTCAGCTTCACTGGCCTGCTGACCAGCCAGTTGGATGCGCGCGGCCAACCGGTCACCGGCACTGGTTACGATCTCGCGGACTTTCTGCTCGGTCTGCCCCAGTCCAGCTCAATTCGCTACGGTGCCACCAGCAACTACTTCTTCGAAAACCAGTACGTCACGTATGCGCAGGACGAGTGGAAAATGCGCCCCAATTTGACGCTGACCCTCGGTGTTCGCTACGAATACTTCACGCCGTGGGCCGAGAAATACGGCCGTATGGCGAACCTCGACA
>JAFARV010000742.1 GCA_019245255.1 Acidobacteriaceae bacterium
TTTTTGTCATATAGGTCCTGCCAATACGGAGATGTGGGCGTCGTCTGACCGCCCCATGACCCGTAATAGCCGCTGGAATCCGTCATGCACTTGGAATACGTGTAGGCGACTGAGTACTCCAGACCGCCGCTGAGGCGCTTCTGTAACACAGCCTGCAGGGCGTTGTAGCTTTGGTTGCCATTGGTCGCGGTTCCGGAGATCTGCGCAATGTCGTTCTGCAGAGTTGGATTACCGGACAAGTACGGGCTCGGCGCGGTTGTCCCGTCGGGAAGCAACTGCCGCTGCAGATACGGCATCGGAACCGCAAGATGCGTCGTGCGTTGGCCGACATAACCGGCCTGGAGCGTGGTGCTGTTCCCTAATTGCTGCTGGACGGTGAAGTTCCACTGGTTGGAAACCGCGGGGCGGTCGTTCGGATCCCAAACGCGCAAAGTGGCGCCCGCGAATGGATCTGCAACGGCGCCCTGGAAAGGTATAAAACCCTGCGACAGCGCCGATCCAGGCAACGAGTCGCTGGTGTAGTTCGCAGACTCCTCGTGCGCGAACGGAGGATTGATGGGAAGGCGAAGATTCGTGCCGGTGCCTTCCATGTAAGAAGACAGAGTGTAAGCAGCCCGGACTACCATGGAGTTGCGCACGTTCCACGCGAGGCCAATGCGCGGCTGGTAATTGGTGATGCCGTTGTACTGGTTGTATAACGCTTCGCTATTGCCATTCTGACCAGCTATCTCCACGGCTCCGGAGAACAGGCCGAAGTTCGCCTGGCGGTTCTTCACTTCCACCCAAGGTGTATGCAACTCGTATCGCAGCCCGAGATTGAGCGTTAGGGACGGGGAAACGTGCCAGTCATCCTGGAAGAAAGCACTGAAAATATTGGCGCGCTGACCCCAAGTGCCTCCATTTACGCCGGCGCCTATCTGGCTCGGCAGGCCGAGAATGAAGTCCGCTTCGGCAATTCCTGAACCCGCTCCGGAAGTGGCCAGCGGGTTGGGTCCTGCGGTGTAACGGCCATCAAATGTGAAGGTACCGGCACGTCCGTTGTTCCCGGAATAGAAGGTGTCTATGCGATCGCGCCAGCCCTGAAATCCTAAGTGGAAGGTGTGCACGCCCTTGTTGATGACCATCGTGTCCTCATACTGGATCACCGTATCGGCAAAGAGCTGATATACGTCCGCATTGCCGATGCCCGCGGCATTTCCTCCAGAAAGACTCATCGAAGGCAGAATGCTAGAGGGGATGTCAGGAAGTCCTACCGTTTGAGGTAGGTTGGCAACTCCATTCGCGGCCGCGCCGTTATTCACGAGCACGTAATTGACGCCAAAGCGAGCATCGTTTACAACCGTCGGTGAGATAGTTCGTACCCAATCGAGAACACCGTTGTATGTCGGGTAGTTGGCGAACGAGTTGTAGAAAATCGGCACATTGTTCGTCGAAGGGTTCTCGATCATGCTATGGGAAAATCTGCCAAATACACGATCCTTGTCGGAGGCATTCCAATCTACTCTCGCGTCTCCCTGGTCGCCGTTAATCGCGCTGTGCGTAGCGTACAGGAGATTGTTGATCAGCCCGGGACCAGTTGGCTGGGGATACGCTGACGAGTTGAGGATTTTCATCGCAACGGGGTCTAACAGGTTCGCCGGGATTTGGTTGTTCGTAAACGGCACTCTCTTCCCGTTAACGATGTCGAACGGATTGTAGAGTTGAATCTTGGGCAAGAGTTCCGAAAAGTCGCCCGTACGCTCCTTTGCAGTGAAAACACTGGTTGCGGAAACACTGGTGGGGGTATCATACCGCTCACCCTGGTAATCGACGAAAAAGAATAACTTGTCGCGAATGACAGGCCCGCCCAATGTGGCTCCGAACTCGTTATAACGCAGCGCAGCTCTGGACGCCCCGTTGAAGTTATTCGCCCAGTCGTTTGCGTTCAAAACGTCGTTTCGGAAGAATTCAAACGCATCGCCGTGGAACTGATTGGTTCCCGACTTGATCTGCGTGCTGATGATTCCTCCCATGAAGTTGCCAAACTCAGCGGGTGCGTTTTGGGTAATTTCGTTGAATTCCTGAATGGCGTCGACGCTCGGGGCGTAGCCGACCAGGTTATCCGAGACCTGATTGTTGTCCATTCCATCGAGAATGAAATTGTTCGCCTGCTCACGGTTGCCGTTCACGTACGGGCGTCCGCTATTCGCAGTGGTCTGGCCGTTGGTGAACGTAGACGGATTGGGGTTAATGCTTCCCGGTGCCAGCAGGGTCAACTGGACGTAGTTGCGCGTCGCCAGCGGCAGCGTAGTGTTGGTTCGCGAATCGATGACCTGGCCCAACTGAGTGGACTCTGTTTGAAGAACCGGGGCGGCGGTGGTGACTTCAACTGTCGTCGCGACGTTGCCGATCGGCAGCGAGAAATCCAGTTTCGCGATCTGATTCAGTTGCAGCGTGATGTTCGATTGAGCCGCCGATTCGAAACCCGTTTTCTCGACGCGAACGTTGTACGTGCCGACCAAAACGTTGGTGATGTTATACCGTCCGTCGGCGTTGCTCTCGGCCGTGTATTGAGTTCCGCGTTGCGTATCAGTCGCGGTAATCCGAGCGCCCTGTATGACGGCTCCCGATGGATCGGAAATTTGGCCGGTGATCGATGCCGTTACCTGCTGCGCGTAGAGTGTGGTGGAACACACAGCGCAGGCAACGAGAAAATAACCCAGCCGTGACAGTGAGAAGAAAAATTTTGGCATAAGACTCCTGTGTCAATCTATGCCGGGTGGCCCGGCGATGACGAAACCCTGTTGACGGGATTGTAATGGCATAGGGATCTCATGTCAACGAAAGAATGAAGTAACGGCAAGCGGTTACGGCGTAACGCCAGTCACAACTTTCTGAAAAAGTTGTGAACGCGCGTAAGTACTTGTACTTACAATCACTTACAGCCGAGCTCACGGAGCTGGGGAGCACAGACATTCAGTGCTCTCGTTTTAGCTTCAAGTCGTGAAATCAATGCACTCTGCTCGAGCTTGCGCCCGGCAGGACGATCGAAAGCGGCATTAAGTGTCTCAACATCACACTCCAAACAACTTCGACCTGACGAATGCTCGCATCCCGC
>JAFARV010000554.1 GCA_019245255.1 Acidobacteriaceae bacterium
GCATTTGCTGCTGGACCATGAAGGCTATCTGCCGTGCTTTGCCGTATTAACCGATGGGCAGGTCTCGGATATCGCGGTGGCGCGAAAACTGGCGTTCCAGCCGGGCAGCATTCTGGTGATTGATCGGAGCTATATCGATTACAAATGCCTGCACCGGTTGGGAGAGCAGGGAGTTTTTTTCGTGACCAGAATGAAAGCGGACATGAAATACAAGGTAGTGCGCAAGCGCCAGACGCCCCGTCGCGGACCCATTCGCCGGGATGAGGAGATTGTGATCAGAAGTGTGAAGTATGGGCTGGAACTGCGGCTGCGGCGGATCGTGTTACGGGACGAGGAGCGGCAGGAAACACTGGTGTTTCTGACCAACCATATGGGCTTGGCCGGCAGCACAATTGCGGCCGTTTACAAAGACCGTTGGCAAATCGAGATCTTCTTCAAATCGGTGAAGCAGTTGCTGCGGGTAAAGACGTTCGTGGGGACCAGTGCCAATGCCCTAAAGATCCAGATGTGGACGGCGCTGATCAGCATGTTGATTCTGAAGTTTCTGCAATGGCGCGCCAAATTTGGATGGTCCTTGTCCAATCTGGTGGACAGCAGGTTTATTCAAATCAAGAACAGGTTGCCAATCTTGGTGGCCAACCCGGGCTCCCAAACGGCCCCCAGGGTGGAGCTATTTCCAATGCCTGCAATCCCGTACTACCCGCGCGCCTGTTATTTTGGACACGAGTCGTTGGTAACCCGCCCAGTTGCCCCGATTGGCAATCGGTGCGCAGGATACCATCCTGCCCCACACGCTGTTTGCTGCGTATCAGAAGTTATGCAATTACGCACTAGCTTACTGTTTTGCTGCGTCAGGATGTCTGCGCGGAACCTAACTCGGAAATGAGCGCAAGCTGCGCACAAAGTTCTTCCAGCCGCACAATCAGCACTCGAGCCGTCAGCGTGCGTACTCCGAGACAGCAGAGTGCGTACCGGAATTCAGCCTGCAGCACCGCAATGGAAAACCGGATTTTCAACAGTATCAGCCGGTATAGCAGATCGGATCTGTCCTCCTGCGATTGCGCAAGTAGCACCCGGGCAACCAGATGCAAACGGTTGAAATCGCAGATCATTCGGTTCAGATATTGCCGGAAGATTTCCAGACGGTCTTTCCTGAACTTACGATATAGAGAGAAATCAAACCCTGGTTGGCGCGAAAGAAACGCAAAATCCTCTGCATTCAGCAGCCGTTCCATCGGGTAATATGTATGCGCCGAGAAGCGTTCCAACCACTCGGGAGAAAGGTCTTCCACTTCGTATTTTCTGCAAAGACGACGCAGCGTCGGGCATATGAGGGCAACATACGCGCCAGCCAGAAGCACCACCGCCAGGACGAGAGCCAAGTTCAAGATCCGTCTCCGTAGAGACTACGGTACTAGAAGATAGGTATCCTTTCAATAGGACTAAGGTCCTGTTTGGCACCTTTTTTGTAAGATTTTCAAAATTACAACAAGCCTGGGAATAGTACCCCGTCAAACCCGGTATACATCAGTGACGCACGCCTCGCAGCAGCGCCGCATTCATGCTCTCCAATTGCCCAAGTAGCCGTTCATGATCGCCTGGCCGCTCCCGAATTGCGACGCGGACCGCATATTCGCCCTCGGCAGTGATGCACAAGGCCCAGTACACGAAACAGCCGGCGAGGATTACGGTGCTGACTCCGGCAAGCCAGCTGATCCGGTCACCCCAGAGGGTTTCGGCTATGAGAACAGCGTTTCTGCTCGAAAGATAGACCACCAGCCCGAAACAGAACAGAATCAGATTTCTCGGGATCTCGACCGCAAACCACAGCACGAAGATGATGATGGCAATCAGGACGATCAGCGCGATCGTGAAAATCACCCGCTCCAGGACAACACCCACAGATACAGCCCAGGCAAGCAGCGATGGATCTCTTCCGGGAAATGCCGACGCGAGTTCCAGCCGCCCCGAAATCAACGAAGCAAGCGCCGCCCCGATAAATAGGTAATGCAGCAGACGCCGTGAGAAACGCAGGATGCCCGGCAGGTGTGAAAGAACCGCCTCTAGCAGGGCGTAGACCATCCAGAGGGTGAGTACCCACCCTATCGGAGACAAAATCAGCCACAGCACACGGTAGTCAATCTTAACGACCTTGAAAAGCTCGAGTGCGATCAGCGATCCTGACAGCTCATAGGCGAGGAATACGGAAAAAACAAGGTAGACTCTTTGCAGGCGGAGGGTCAGAAGGCGAACCACAAGAATTAGCCCCAGAACTTCTTTTGCCCACACCGCCGCATAGTTCCAGGTCATTCGGATTAGGCCAGCTTATTGATGGTAATCGAACAATTCACCGGCGAACAAGATCGCAACAATCTTGATTTTTCGCCAGTTCCCAATCGCCCTGCTCTCCGGGACTTCAATGCCCGGGTTTCGCGTTCGAGGCTCCCGGGCGAAAGCGGCGCAGCCGCTTCAAATACCTACTTATGCAGCCAGGGACAGTTCGGGCTGTGTGGATCGGGGATGGGAATTTCTATCTTTGCCACGCCTGATTGTTTCGAATTGTCTACAACCCCGTGCTGGATCGTCCCTGCTCCCCTTACAAGAAAGCTACTGTTTTCAGTTGCATAGCACGGTATCGAGGCTGCCACCGCGGCAATTCCGGCGGCGAAAATACCATTCGCAATAACTTTTTTCACAATAAACTCCAATTTCTGTGATAAATTTTTCAGATCAGTACTAACTGGCCTTGTTGGTACGATACATCCAGTACTGTACCCGTCGCGCCGACTCCACGGATCTTTTCTGGGATCAGAACGTTCCGCCGCAATGGTACTTCTGTGCCTTGCCATACCCTGCAGCGGAGGTATTATCGAACTGCGGACGGAATTAGCGTGGTTTTACATGCGATCGAAATACCGGACGAACGACTCAGCCGCGAATTGTCCCTGATAGAGACTGCATACGGCCGCCTCGTTTATCTCGCCGGCTTACTCGATAAGAACACTGGCCGCTATTTTAGCTACGGTACCGGGTTTGCCTTTGCCGACCAGGAACTGAGTCGCCGCATCCGCCTCTGCCACGAATCCCTGTTTCAGAACTGGCTCACGCTGCCGTTGGAAGATAAAATGGCTGACGTTGAGCTGTATATAAATACTCTTGATGACGTGGACCGGATCGAGCTCATCGATGCCTGGCTGCGGCTTGCCCCGTACAAAAACCTGGTGCCCGCATCCATCCAGGGACCCGAGCGGCAACGGCATGTGTCCGACGTCGAAGCGATCTTAGGGCTGCTCAGAAACGTGTATGGCGTCGCCGCACCTGATCTAGGTGCATAGCTACCCCCGCAACCTGCCCCACCACTTCTGCTTCTGTTGGAAAGCTGTATACTTCGGCCGGCGTCTGCGCTACCGGATGGTACTGCAGAACCAGCGATCCCCCCTGCTGGGTGCACCAGCCGCATCGGAAGCCCTCGCGGGTCTCTACCAGATAAATCGGACGCTCCAGTTCGTGTGCCCACGCCTCGTTCGAAGGCTTGCGCCGGCTCTCGTCGATTTGAACGAACGAACCCGGCCGTAAGACCGGGTACATGGACCAGTCCTCCGTTCCGATCAGTGCGTACCGATGCGCCCGTACCTCCAGCGCTGGCAAAAGCGATAGCGGCAGCCTTCCCCACTTCTGAATACTGCGGCTTAGAAACGAGGTTCGTCTGACGTCTAGGTTACAGGAAATTTCCGGCACATCCTCGACGAAGCTCTCGGAAGCACCGATATCGAAAACCCTTGTTTTGCTGCCAGCCGTTTTGAGCGCGTCAACAGCCAGTTGGTTCACTTCAATGCCGAACCACGACAACATCGTCTTCAGTTCAATGCCATACACGGCGCACAGTGAATATAGCCGGAAAATCGACGGGATTGTACCCCGGTTCTCAATATCAGCCAATCTGCTAAGACCAATCGCAAATTCGTTGCTTCCATGCCGCAGCGCGATCTTTTCAGTCGCTTCCTGCACATCGCGATACTTCAAGTGCAAGCGCTCGCGAATCCGTCTCAGAACCCTACCGGGCTCTTCCTGCACCTTCTCGGGCATCGGCGCCCTGCCGGCGTATGTCTTAGTGCTTGCTGCACCTATCACTTATTCACCCTTCTGTGCTGTTCTGATTTCAGAACAGAATAACAGACTCTTGCTTCGATTGTACATTTCAATCGCGCCGGTACACCATAGATAGCGATGCTGATAGCGCTGTGTCTGCGGAGCCGCCTGCCGCCTCTGCCTCGCACAATCGTAGTAAGGTCATGAGAATGAGAGGCGCCAGGATGGTTGCGTTTCAGGGTGAGCTCGGCGCGTTTACGCACGACGCAATTTACAAGCTTGCCGGCCGCCGGATTCCGCTGCTGCCGCTCGCTTCATTCCACGATGTCTTTGAAGCGCTTCAAACGGGCAAAGCGGGATTCGCTGCAGTACCCATCGAGAATACGCTGCATGGAAGTGTGCACGAGAACTACGATCATCTTCTCGAGTTCAATTTTCACGTCATCGGTGAGACAAGCTTGCGTATCTCGCATCAACTCATTGCGCTCCCCGGGACTCGGTGGCGCGATGTCCGGCGCGTTTTTTCTCACCCAGTGGCCTTGAATCAGTGCAGGATGTTCTTCCGCAAGTATCCCCATCTCGAGGCAGTGCCGTTCTACGACACGGCTGGAAGCGTCAAAATGTTGCGTGAGGAACAGCCCGCGCAGGCGGCTGCGATCGCCTCCCAAACCGCTGCTGCCATCTACGGCGGCGCCATTCTGCGGCGCGGCATCGAAGATGATCGTCGAAACTTCACGAGATTTTTTCTGCTATCGAAAAAAAACACTGTAGGGAAGCGTACACGCGCGCCGTGGAAAACCTCGCTCGTGTTCTCTATGCCGAACACACCCGGATCCCTATTCCGGGCCATGGCGTGCTTTGCTCTGCGCGATCTCAACCTAACGAAGATTGAATCGCGTCCGCTCAGGGGAAAACCCTGGGAATATCTGTTTTATGTTGATTTTTGGGGTGCGATCACCGACGCGGCAGTCAGAAACGCTCTCGCAAATTTGGCAGAGCTAACCGACTCTCTGAAGGTTCTAGGCTGTTACCAGCCAACACCTTAACCGCCGCGTTCCTACTGGCAACGCGGCGGTTGCGGGCTTGCTTAGATGTCATAATAAAGAGCAAACTCGTACGGATGTGGACGCAAACGAACTGCTTCTGCTTCAGATTTTCTCTTATAGCCGATGAAAGTTTCAATCAGTTCCTCTGAGAACACGTCGCCTTTCGTCAAGAACGCGTGATCCTCTTCGAGGCAACTTAGCGCTTCGTCGAGAGATCCAGGCATCGAGGGTACTTTGCTTAGCTCCTCGGGCGAGAGATCGTAGATGTCTTTGTCGAGCGGTTCGCCGGGGTCCATCTTGTTGAAGATGCCATCGAGACCAGCCATCGTCATAGCCGCGAATCCTAAATACGGATTGGCTGATGGGTCCGGAGGCCGGAACTCAACGCGCTTCGACTTAGGACTGTTTGAATACATCGGTATGCGAACCGCTGCCGATCGGTTTCGCCGCGAGTACGCGAGATTAACCGGTGCTTCGTAACCTGGCACTAATCGCTTGTAACTGTTTGTCGTCGGTGCAATGATCGCCGACAATGCGCGCGCGTGCCGGAGTAACCC
>JAFARV010000610.1 GCA_019245255.1 Acidobacteriaceae bacterium
GGGGGCGCCGTTGGCCGGATTGAAATTTCCGCTTTCCTTGTGTGGCGCATCGTTCAGGAAGTCCCACAGGTTGAAGAAGTTGTAATTAGGAATGCCGCAACCCGTGCACTCGTTCAGGTAGAAGAGGCGTGTAACGTCGAACCCGTACTTAATGGAGTGGCGTCCAGCAATCTGGGTGGCGACATCCTTGATGGTACCGGTCCACTGGTTCAAGATGCTGCCGATAGCGGCGCCAAAGGGCTGTATCGCACTCGGACCGGTGAGGCTGCCGATCTGATCGATGTTGTCCAAAGGAAGTCCAACCGGCTGCTGCGGGTTTGACGAAATTTCATTCCAGTGCCATCCCGCGAGGTTCGTCCGGAACTCGTTGAGGACGGTTGGCGAAAAGGTGTGATTCCAAACTACCGAAAAGGCTTCGTTTATCTGGTTGTGATGGAACAAGTTATAAGCACGAGAGGCGCCGTTCAGGGAAGTAGTATCTTGTGGAACCCAATAGATGGCGAAGGCGATGTGATCCAGCTGCGTCAGATTCGCGTCCAGGCGGCCATTGTACTGGTATTTCGAGGTGGTCGTCCTGTCGATGGTGGTGTAGTTCGCAATGTCGGCGACGTTGCTTAGACCACTGCCCACGCCGGGGCTGGACGGACTCGACCATGTAAGGTCGTGCGTACCCAAAGGGGTTGTTAACGGTGAACCGAGGTTAAGACCCTGGCCCGGAATCGTTCTGCAGTTTACGCCTTCCACCAATCCGATATTGGCGCAGGTTGCGGGATTGATGCTGCCTTGGCTGACGACACCGTTGCCGGGAAATGAGAGGTATTGTGCGGCGATGCTTCCAGGACGGGCCAAGGCATCAAATGCAGGGGTGTCGTACCATCCGGTGGAAGTAACCCCGGCGTTGGGCTCGTCTATCGTCTCGACGTTGAAGAAGAAGAAGATCTTGTTTTTCCAAATGGGTCCCCCGATGCCGCCGCCCAGTTGATTAAACCGGTTCTCGTCTCTCAGCACCGCGTTACCCAGGCCGTTAAAGCGCTGGAACGCGTTCAGGCCGGGACGGTGAGCCGTGAAGAACGCACTGCCATGAAAATCGTTGGAGCCGCTCTTCGAAGTGACCTGAATCTGGGCGCCGCTGAAACGTCCATTTTCGGCATCATAGCTGTTGGAAACGACCTTAACGCTATCGACTGAATCCTCTGACGGCGTGACGATCGTGGTGCCGCCCCAGACAGCGCTGGTCGTGCTGATTCCGTCGATGGAAATGCTGTTGTTCTCATACTGCTGGCCGACGGCCAGCGCTTGCGGGCCATTTTCCGTTTGAAAAATGCCTTGACTTCCGCCGGTTGCGCCGGGCCCCTGACTGCCGGGAACATTCTCACCGCCACCGCCGCTGCCCTGCGCGCCATCGCCGGTCATCCCCGGCGCTAACTGGACCAATTGCATGACGTCCCGCCCGAACGAGGGCATGTGTTGAATTTGATTGCTGGTGATGGTTCCGCTCAAAGTAGCCGTGTCCGTATCCAGCGCCTGTGTGGTACCTGAGACGGTTACGGTCTGCTGAACTTCGCCCACGTCGAGTTGCAGGTTCAGCGCATTCGGCTGTTCCGGAATGATTGCGACCTTTTCGAGCACTTTCGTTTTGAATCCTGGAGCCTCCGCTGTTAGCTTGTAGGGCGATGGCGAGAGCGCGTTGAACTCATAAATGCCATTCGTGTCTGAGGTCGACACCAGTTTTTGACCGGTATCGGTGTTTTCCAGCGTCACTGTTGCGCCGGCAACGGCTCCGCCTTGCGGATCAGTTACGGTTCCGCGGATGGACGCGCGAAACTGAGCACGGCCAAGCTGAGAAAAGAGGAGCAGACAGATTGCTACCAGCACGCAATGTGCTAGGTTGCGGTGACTCATATACGACCTCCCAAACATGTTCTTCGACGACGCCGGTTCCTTTTCGATTTCGAAACAAAACGCCGAGGAGACTTAACCTCTTGGCACCAAAATCTATCACAAGTCATCTATCACACATCCAGAAGATGCCACCGTTCGCATTGCCACGTGGCCCGGATTGTATCAGTCTGAGGCCGTTATACTGGACCGATTGACCGGCAAAATGACCCAACTCCTGAGGACGAAGAACATCGACGACCTCGTGGATGAAAGCCACGCGGAAGGCAAGGCGCTGAAGCGCTCACTTGGGCCCTGGAGCCTGATTGCGTTTGGTATCGGCGCTGTCATCGGGTCCGGCATTTTCACGGTGACTGGTACCGCAGCAGCAGGCCAGCACGCGACAGCCGCGTCGATTCTGAAAGCGCCGCTTCTCGATCTGATCCTGCACGGCGGCGCCGCTGCATCCATGACAGGCCGTCCCGGTGCCGGACCAGCACTCACGCTCTCGTTCATCTTGACTGCAATTACCTGTGGCTTCGCCGCACTCTGCTATGCCGAGCTCGCCTCCATGATTCCGATCGCCGGGAGCGCGTACACTTACGCGTACACGACGCTCGGTGAAATCTTCGCCTGGATCATCGGTTGGGACCTGATCCTCGAGTATGCGGTCTCAAATATGTCTGTCGCGGTGGGCTTCTCCGCCTACTTCAATGTCATGTGCGATTACCTGTTCGGCGCACATTTACCAAAGATTTTCTCTGAACCTGCCTTCGTCGGCCAGGAACGCACCCAGAGTCTTTTCAACGTTCCGGCCCTCCTGATCGTCATGGTGTTGAGTTGGCTTCTTGTGCGCGGTGTGAAGGAGAGCGCCGGCGCAAACAATATCATGGTCGCGATCAAAGTCGCCGCCGTGCTGGTGTTTGTATTCGGTGCCGCGCATGCAGTCGAGGCACAGAATCTCCATCCGTACATGCCGAACGGCTTCGGCGGAGTCGTCACGGGCGCGGCCATCGTCTTCTTCACATTTATCGGTTTCGATTCCGTATCGACGGCTGCCGAAGAATGCAGGAACCCGCAGCGTGACATGCCGGTGGGCATCGTTGGCACTCTGATCATCTGCGGTCTTCTATATACCTCGGTGGCGTTCGTTCTAACGGGCATCGTCAACTGGAAAACTCTCGACAATGCAGCCCCGGTTGCGAACGCTCTGCACGCCATCGGCATGAATCGCCTGCGATTCGCAGTCACGGTTGGCGCGCTGCTCGGAATGCTGTCGTCACTACTCGTCTATCAATACGGACAGGCACGCATCTGGTTCGCCATGTCGCGCGATCGGCTTTTGCCGGCTATGTTCTCGAAGGTGCACAAGATTCACCGGACGCCGCATATCAGCACCTGGATCGCAGGTCTGGCGGTCGGAATCCCCGCCGGGCTCTGGGACATCGACACCTTCGCCGATCTCTCGAATATTGGAACTTTGTTTGCCTTCGTGGTCGTATCTGCAGGTGTGATCATTCTGCGGCGAAAACAGCCCGATCGCCGGCGCTCGTTCCGAGTTCCCTGGTGCCCGGTAACGCCGGTGATTTCGATAGCCTGCTGTCTCGGCCTGATGCTCGGGCTGCCCCTTGAAACCTGGATACGTTTTGTAGTCTGGCTCGCCGTCGGTCTCGTAATCTATGTCCTCTATAGCCGTCATCGCAGCCCGTTGAACCAACCACTCGTTCAACCTCTGCAGCGCGCCTAACTATTTGCGTCTTCAACCATGAGCAAGCCCGTACTTCAATATGTTGCGCTTTGCATATTGGCTGCATGGGCTGTCGTTGCTCAATCCGCTTATTCGGCACTTCTTATCTTCGAGCAGGTTAACTCTGACCGTTACATGCGGGTGCCCTTTTTTACACGTAGTTACACAAGCACCATTGAAGCCATTTTCCCGACTTACGAAGACTCCGGGCTGCGTGTGGGCGATCGTGTACTTGCGCTCAATCGCCGTAGGGTAAACGGCCTGGAACAGATCGACCGCGCGAGATTCTTTCAGGGCCCGGGCGACCTGTTGCAGGTCACTGTGCAGCGCTCGCTTCCTGACGGTAGGATCTCAGTTCTGACCATACCTGTGCGCTTGCACGAGTACCGATCGGAAGGCCTCGCATGGCTGACACTTACCGCAAGAACGCTGCTTCCCTTGTGCTGCCTGCTTGTCGGTTTCTTCATCGCATTTGTGCGTCCGAGAGACCCGCTGGCCTGGATCACGATGGCAATGCTGACGTCGTTCGCCGAAGGTGTCAGCGGTTTCGAGTACTGGTCCATTTGGCCGCCGTGGCGAGAACTCTTCATCATTTACCACTCCGTTCTCACTAACATGTGGCCGCTCTGGGTCGTGCTCTTCGGCCTGTATTTTCCGATGCCGTTTGAAGTTATTCGTAGGAACCGCTGGATCGCGTGGGTCTTGGCGGCGCCGTTCATCTGTGTGGCGGCGATTTCGCTCTACGCGGATCTGGCAGAAGGAAACCACTACGCGGAACTAACTCAGATTGCGGCGGCGAACCAACTTACACAGAGACCGTTGGACATAGTTTCCGGTTTGTGTGCAGTCTCATTCTTCATCCTGCTCGCCGCGAAGCGAAGACGGCTCGACAGCCCCGATGCCAAGCGCAGAATCAACATCATGCTGGCCGGCTGCTTCGTTTCTGTCGTTCCGCTTGTCCTTTTTGTCCTCTTCAGCGTCAACATGATACCAGCTCCCAGCAACTGGCTGGATGCCGGGCTTGTGCTGCCACTCACCCTTTTGTTCCCCGTCACGATGGCATACGTGATCATCGTGCAGCGCGCAATGGACGTACGGATGGTCGTGCGTATGGGCGTGAAGTACGCATTCGCGAGCACGACTCTGAACGTGCTTCGACTCGCGTTGATCGTCCTCGCCATTATGTTCACCGTCAGGTTCATCACGGATTCGGAGCATCACTGGCAGGCCTTGCTCTTCGGGCTCATCGGGACTGCAGTGGTTATCGGCCTGCGGCGGTCCAGCAATACGGCCACCCGCTGGATGGATCGCAAATTCTTTCGCGAGGCCTACAACGCCGAGATCATCCTGAGCGGCTTGGCTAACACAGTTGCACGAATTCGCGATCGCAAGCCGTTGCTCGAAACCATCGCGCTGCGTATCTCGGACTCGCTGCATCCCGTTTGCATGGCCATTCTGCTTGACTCCGGCGAGCGCTATTCGGTAGCGCATTCCATTGGTCTTCCGTCGCCGGACAATTTGCAGTTTCCCAAGCGCTGTGCGACTCTGCGGCTGCTGAAAGAGCAGAACGCTCCGGCAAAGGTCTTCTTTGACGACCCGCAATCTTGGGTATACGGCGCAACTGAAGCCGAGCAGGAGACGTTGAGAAATCTGAACGCACAGATCCTGATTCCCATCTCGCTCGATTCGCGCCTGCTCGGCATCATGACTCTCGGGCCGAAACGATCGGAGGCGCCATACTCACGGCGTGACCTGCAATTGTTGAGTGCGGTAGCCTCGCAAGCTGGCCTCGCCCTCGACAACGCGCGCCTGACAGAAAACATCCGGCGCGAGATCGCACAGCGTGAGCGCCTCGACCGTGAATTGGAAATCGCGCGCGAGGTGCAGCAACGACTGTTTCCTCAAAAGCTCCCTCATGTGCAAGGTCTGGATTTTGCGGGGTACTGCCGTCCTGCGCTCGGAGTTGGAGGAGATTACTACGACTTCATTCGCCTGGATAGTGGCTGTCTCGGTGTCGCGATCGGCGACGTCTCAGGCAAGGGCATTGCCGCAGCTTTGATGATGGCAAGTTTGCAGGCCTCCTTGCGCGGCCAAACCATTGCCCCTTGTGAGACCCTTGCCGAAATGATTCAGCACGTCAACCGTCTCGTGTTTGAATCTTCCTCCGACAATCGCTATGCAACGTTCTTTTATGCCGAGTACGACCCGAAGACTCGCAGCATTCGCTACGTAAATGCGGGCCACAACGCACCCATTCTGTCTCGCAATCATAGCCAGAAGTATGTATTACGCCTTGAGGATGGGGGAACTGTGCTCGGATTGTTTCCGGATGCTCCGTATCGCGAGGCGAAAGTCGACACCAGGCCGGGAGATATGGTGGTTGCATTCACCGACGGGATTTCCGAAGCAATGAATGCTCGCGAGGAAGAATTTGGAGAAGAACGCTTAATTGACACCGTGAGGCGGTGTAACTCGCGTACGGCCGCGGAGTTAATCACGTGCATTCTGGACCAGGTAGACGCGTTCACCGCAGGGGCGCCTCAGCACGACGATATGACTTTGGTCGTGATGCGAATGAGTGATTAGCCGCCCGTTGCGGCTCATTTAAATCACGCCACCCGCGCCGGCTTGCACCAGGCGTGCCTTCCTGACTACTCGTTCGGAACCTAGGTTCCGGATCGCCGACAAACCAGACCAAGATCGTGCTGCGTCGTCGAGCGATTGACGGAACCACCTTCCAGTCATAGGCTGTTGTTATCGGGCAAGCTCCCGGATCACCTAGGCACGCAAATTAGGAGCAGACAGATGCCCAAAATCCGTTCATACTCCGAGGCTGATTGGGGAGCCGTTCTTGAAATCTGCCTTCTCGCGTTCACTCCGATTCATCAGTCGTTCGAGCGTTGCCTGGGAACCGAATTATTCACGCTTATCTATCCCGACTGGAAAGCATCCAACGAAAAGTATCTGCGTGCGCTGATCGAATCGGGAGAAAGGGAGCGGCTCCTTGTAGCAGAAGAGAACGGCGCGGTCGTGGCCTTTATTCATTACCAACTCAATAGTGAAAAGCAATGCGGCGAGATTGGTCTCAATGCAGTGCATCCTGCCCATCAGGGCAAGGGCATTGGGTCGTCAATGTATAGCCATGTGCTCGATCTCATGCGAAGACAAGGAATGAATTACGTCCAAGTCGGCACTGGCGGCGATCCGTCCCATGTACCAGCGCGTCGCGCCTATGAGAAGGTTGGATTTGTTCCCCTCGCGGTGGTTAATTATTTCAGGGATCTTAGCATTCCTGATCCAATCGGGAGGATCGCAACACCGACATTACAAAACGGTCCGCGACTCATCATCGTTTGTGGGCTGCCCGGTTCCGGCAAGACATCCCACGCTAAGGAGATTGAGCAGACCTTGCGTGCTGTTCGCTTTTCCGCCGACGAGTGGATGGATGCCATGGGAATCAATCTATGGGAAGGCGAAGCTCGTCAGCGAATCGAGGAACTCCAATGGAAAATCGCACAGCAGATCCTCAGTGTCGGTGGAACTGTCATCATTGAGTGGGGAACCTGGGCGAGGTCCGAGCGTGATGTCCTTCGGACCGGAGCACGACGTCTGGGGGCTGCAGTCGAGCTCCACTTCCTCGATGCCCCGGTTGACGTTCTGTTCGATAGAATTCATCGGCGAAAGATGGAGACACCCCCTATAACTTTGGAGGACATCCAGAGATGGGCCCAGATTTTTGAGAGGCCTTCGTCCGAGGAGATGGCACTGTTCGACGCCCCGTTAGCGCAACGGCACTTCGAAGGATCGAACGGCGTCGCTTGATCCGCCGCCACAAACCTCCGTTGCGCCTCACGTATGGAACTGCTGCATCGGTGTGATTGTGTCCAAGTCACGGGCTAACCGGAAACTGAGCCAGTAAGACTGATAAATCGCTGGTCACGGCCGAGTGTTTACGAATCCAAGCTGACGCGCGGTCGGCATGTCCGACTGATGACGCTTGCCCACTCACGGAGCTTATCTTCGGTTTCTCGAAAATATCGCGCGATTCATGTACGACGCTCGAATCGCGTCTGTCGACTACTCAGTTGTAACCTAGTTCCGAGTAGCGGACGATCCACTCGGGTCGGCAGAGCATATCCGCTAACAATTTGGCGGACCGAACGAACCTTTCCGCGCAGCGCGCGTGTGATTGGAGAAGGAGACGCTATGAAGAGACAAGTCTTGCAACTTGCTGCGCTTCTGCTCGCCTCCTCTGCTCTGGTTTGGGCAGCGGATGTCACTGGAAACTGGCAGGTCACGATTTCGACATCCGCCGAGACGCTGATGGGAAAAGCGTCGCTGAAACAGACCGGTCACAACGTAACAGGCTGGCTTGGACCTAGCGAGAATGACCCGATTCCAGTCACGGGAAGTGTCAAAGGCAAACAACTCAAGCTTACGACCCACCCTCAACCCGGACGGACTGTGGCCTTCAGTCAATGTGACCTGATCGTAAACGACGACAAGATGGCCGGCACTATTGATAGCGGCAAGGGAAAGATCGAATTCGCGCGAAGATCCCGGCAATACAACGAACCATTGAGATGGCCGGGCCGCTAAGCTGGTTGGCGGCTCCGAACGAGATCAGCGAGTTCGGACAGTTCACGGTCCTTAACTGATGGGCAACCGAATGCGCGTCAGGACTAGCCCT
>JAFARV010000908.1 GCA_019245255.1 Acidobacteriaceae bacterium
GCCGATCGTCCTTCACCATCACGTCGAGTGAACTCCGCTCGCCCTCTGTGAGGATGCCTTTGGACTCGCCCTCGCCCGCTATGGTGCGCAGCGTCTCGCGAACGATTACGGAACCGTTCGGGAATCTACCGGTGCGATAGCCTTCGATTGCCTGTGGATTGGCATAGAAGTGAAAGACCTTCCCGCCCTCGCTCGCGAATGACTTGTGCTCCGGCCCGATCACAACGGATTTGACATGTTGCCACGACGCGTAGCCTTCCGGAAACGGAACCTCTGCGCTGTTCTCCGCGGCGGTTATCACAGACGCAATTGCCAACAAAATCGCAAACACAATCAGATGCCGCAATGAAGCGCACAGCCCGTTTGGTGGGCGTCGTGCGCGGTTAAGGAATGAAGCGCACAGCCCGTTTGCTGGGCGTCGTGCGCGGTTAAGGAATGTTCGCTTTTGGTTGCTCTTCATTTCTCCCTCGCCGATCGCCGCTAGCCCGCGGCGCCGTAGTCCGATTGTGCGGTCCTCCACGCCGCGCGGAAACGGTTTTTTGACAAACTGGCCGTTCGAATCGCTGGAGCGGCACTTGCGGACGACGAGTTTCGTGGGCCGGCCCTGTCGCTCGTCGACCGAATCGCGCGATTCATCAATGCTTCCTTTCATTTCGCTTACATCCGTACCAGAATGGAAGGAACGCCATGCCGCGGCCGTTCCCAGCTAGCATCCGAAGATCGGTGATGTATTGGCTCGCCTGGACCGCGGCAGGACTCTTCTATATCACGCAAGACTTCATGACGCGGCTCTCTCGCAGCGAGTGGATCCCTTGGCGGGACCTCATCGTAGGCTGGATGGCCGCAATGTATATTTGCGCGGCATTCACGCCTTCTATCCTGTGGCTCGGCCGGCGTTGGGGCGTGGCGGAGGGTTTTCGCAGGCAGCATATCGCGATTCATCTCGGCGCCTCGATAGTCTTCTCGCTGCTATCGACCGCTCTGGAAGTTCCGGTTTTGGCCGCGCTCGGAATGTTCCCGGCTGTGACGGGGCCAGCGTCATTCGCAAGAGGCTTTTGGAGGCTTCTGCCATACGACCTGCACGGAGGCGTCATTCGGTACTGGGCAGTTATCGGACTGCAGGCGCTCATCCGTTCGAACCAGGAAGCCCGCCGGCGCGAACGCGAAGCATTGGAGCTGAAGATTCGCTCGTCACAACTCGCCGAGCAGTTAACCTCGTCGCAACTGAGCGCCTTAAAGATGCAAATGCATCCGCACTTTCTATTCAATACGCTCAGCGCGATCATGGTGCTGGTCCGGCAGCAGAATGGACCAAAAGCCGAAACCATGCTCAGCCGCTTAAGCGATCTGCTCCGGCACACGTTGGACGACGGGGAGACGCAAGAAGTCCCGCTCTGGCGCGAACTCGATTTTCTGCGGCTCTATCTCTCGATCGAACAGGTTCGATTTGAGGATCGGCTGCGCGTCCGGATCGACGCCGGTCCGGAGGTCTCGACCGCGCTCGTGCCTCACATGGCCCTCCAGCCGATCGTCGAAAACGCGGTACGCCATGGATTGGGACAGAGCGAGGAGCCTGTCCTCATCCACGTCAGCGCATCCAGGATGAACGGCCGGCTCACATTGACGGTCACCGACGATGGACCTGGATGCCCCGCGCCTGCCTTCGAGGAAAAGGGAATCGGACTTACCAACACGCAGAATCGCCTACGGCGCCTTTACGGTGCGGATGCCACGTTCTCGGCAGAGAACCGGGTCCCACAGGGAGTTCAGGTGACAATGATCCTGCCGTATCATACGGGCCGATCGGAGGACGATGAGCGCGCATGAAGGTTCTGATCGTCGATGACGAACCGCTTGCCCGCGAGGGCATCAAACTGATGCTCGCGAGCGACTCGCAACTGTTGGAAGCTCGAAACGGAAGGGAAGCGGTAGCAAAGATCCGCGAGGAAAAACCCGATTTGGTGTTGCTTGACGTCCAAATGCCGCGTATGGACGGTTTCGGCGTCGTCGAGGCAGTCGGAGCGGACAAGATGCCGGCCGTGATCTTTGTAACTGCCCACGATGCGTACGCGATCCGCGCATTCGAAATCAGCGCAGTCGACTATCTGCTGAAACCCATAACGGAAGAGCGCTTCCGAATTGCGTTCGAGCGAGCCAGGAACCGGCTCCGCGCGACAACGCCGGAGGAATCCACGCGCCAAATGCTGACGGTCCTCGACACGATCGCAAACCCGCGGCGATATCTCTCGCGGCTTGCTGTCCGATCGGGCGACCACACGATTTTTCTAGCGATGGATGAGGTGGACTGGATTGAAGCGGAGCAGAACTACGTTTGCGTGCACGCCGGGGAAGCCGCTCACCTGCTGCACGTGCCTATGAACACCATCGAGACTTCTCTCGATCCCGACCGCTTTCTGCGCATCCATCGCTCCTACATCATCAATGTCCAGCACGTGAAGCAGCTATGGACGCAAACGCATGGGCAATACATCGTGGAACTGAGTTCCGGCCATCGGCTGCAATCAAGCCGGACTTATAGCGAGAAGATCCGGGCCTTGCTTTCGAATCCGTTCTGAGGACATCCCAGAATTTGTGACGCATGCGTGCATGGTTCGATCGACTAAGACAGCACTAGCGAGTGAACGGATTTTCGTGAATGCCCGGGAGTGGCTTGGGGTCGGCGGCCGGATAAAGCGGACATTATTTCCTCGCAGCCGGATGACTCGTCGTTCGGCTGAGAGTCGGTCCCCAGCCGGAAAGTCTTCCTTCCGGAACTCTTGAACAGCGCGCTGTGCGACGTCCTCCGAGGAACTCTGAGGCAATGCCGGAGCACAAACGGATAGCAT
>JAFARV010000789.1 GCA_019245255.1 Acidobacteriaceae bacterium
GCCGGACTAGCCGTGAATGTCAAGGATTGTTAGGAACGGGATCCGCGGAGGCGGTAGGAAAAAAGTTGCTGCACATGTCGAGAATGGGTCTTCTTGCTCCGACTCCCGTATGAAAGCGCGTCGTAACCGGGCGCGAACATGAAAGGAGCAGAACAAAGATGAAATACATTTTGATGATGTCGGCACCGAAGGCAGGCTTCGATACATATCGTGCGTGGTCTGAGAAAGATGTGCAGGCGCACTTCGCAGTCCTGAGGACGATTAGCAAGGAACTGACGGAATCCGGAGAGTTTGTGCGCACAGAAGGCCTCGGGTGGCCGGATCAGGCAAAGATCGTGCGAGCGGGGAAAGACGGTACGCCGATTACAGACGGCGTTTTTCCAGAGTCGAAAGAGTTTCTCGCCGGGTACTGGATTGTGGACGTGGAGAGCCCGGAGCGTGCGTATGAGATTGCCGCGCGGATCTCGGCGGCGCCCGGGCCCGGAGGCGAACCGACTGATATGCCGATCGAGGTGCGGGAGGTGATGACGCCTAAGCCCGCTGAGCCGTTGTGATAGGCGAACAGCCAGAGGGCGGCTTGGAGCATCTGTTACGCGAACTTGCGCCACAGGTGCTCGGACCCGTAGTGCGCCGTTTCCATGATTTTGCGGCTGCCGAAGATGCGGTACAGGAGGCATTGCTGGCCGCCTCCCTACAATGGCCGCGAGAGGGGGTGCCAGGTAATCCTCGCGGCTGGTTGATTCAAGTTGCCGCGCGGCGCATGACGGACTATGTGCGGAGCGAAAGCGCCCGGCGACGGCGCGAGTTTACCGCAGCGGCCGAGTCCGCCTACGTTGCGGACGCGGCAAGTGTGGACAACGAAGCTGATCCTGCCGACACACTTACGCTATTCCTCATGTGCTGTCACTCGTCTTTGACTACGGCGTCAGCAATCGCGCTGACGCTGCGGGCTGTGGGCGGGTTGACGACCGCGGAAATTGCGAATGCATTTCTCGTCCCCGAGGCTACGATGGCTCAACGGATCAGCCGAGCCAAGCAGACCATCAAGGCCTCGGGAGCGCGATTCCAATTGCCGACCGATGAAGAGCGCGCGCAACGACTCCGCGCGTCGATGCACGTACTGTATCTGATCTTCAACGAGGGCTACACGAGCAGCGGGGGGCCGAACTTGCAGCGCCTGGAGTTGTCGAGCGAAGCAATCCGGCTGACGCGATCCGTGCGCGCGGTGGTACCAAACGACGCTGAGGTCGCCGGATTACTCGCCTTGATGTTGCTGCCGGCCGCGCGGCGGGCGGCACGGAGCGGGCCGCAGGAAGAGTTGATTCCGTTAGCCGAGCAGGACCGAAGTCTGTGGGATCGGGCCGAAATCTCGGAAGGCGTTGGGCTGCTGACAGAAGCTCTGTCACGGGGAACGGTTGGTCTCTATCAATTGCAAGCGGCGATCGCTGCCGTTCATGACGAAGCTGCGCGGGCGGAAGATACGGATTGGCCGCAGATTTTGGCCCTCTACGACCTTTTGAAGCGCATGTCGGATAACCCGATGGTGACGCTCAATGGCGCAATAGCGGCAGCAATGGTGCATGGTCCAGGCAAAGGCCTAGAGTTACTTCGCGGACTCGAGTCAGACAGCCGCATAGCGACTCATCATCGTCTCGAAGCCGTTCGTGCCCACTTACTGGAAATGGCCGGCGACAGTAAGAAGGCAAGCGAACATTACCGGATTGCGGCGAGCCGCACGACGAGCATACCAGAACGAAATTACTTATTTGCGCGAGCAGCCCGTGTAAGTGAAAGAGTAAAGGCGGGCGCGTAGGCCCGCCCAAAACGGTTATTTACTCGTGCGGTTCTTCAGATTACTTACGTGCGTGATCATTCTGTCCGCTTCGGCGACCAACTGAGAGGCGGTGAAAAAGTCGATAGACTTGCCTCCGAACTCGGCGTCGTCGAGCAGGCGCTTCATCCGGACAGCGAGCAGATCTCTTCTGACGGCGATGCCGGTTAGCTTGGTTTCGAGGTCGTTATAGGCCTCCTCATCGGTACCAGAGAGCGCGGTGGTGGATATGGAAAGGCTGTCGAGACCAAGCTCGCCAACAGGCGCGTTGAGCTGCTTATAAGCTTGTGCGACCGCGATGAAATTGGACTCATTGGCAGCAATTCCGCCAGAGAGTGAATGCGTATGCAGAGCTTCGACCAGCACGCGCCCGTCGTGCGAGTAATCATCCGTTAGGCCGGTAAGCAACAGCAGAGTGGGCCGAATGTCAGTGTGATCGGACCAGGTAACTGAATCTACACCGTTACGCGCGACGCCTGGACCCGCCAGGCCCAGCCAGGTGACGTTAATGTCAGGCGAAACGCCGCCGTGATTCCATGCGAACCCTGGATCCAACAGTGTGTCAGGTCCGGAGGTTTGGAAAAAGTAGTCAGGATTACCGAACATGACGAACGACGGAGTGCGCTGAGGATCGGCGGTGATCATATGCAGGATCTGCAGTTCGGGCCGGTCGGCGAGGTACCGAGTCAAGTTATCCGTCTTTCCTGTGATGGGATTCACCGCAGTCAACTGAGCTGTCGTCTTTTCAAAGGCGCGCAGGATTGGGTCGCCCGTTTGCGGCTGCCCTTGGATGTAGAAGGCAGGCGCCATATCGAAATGAATGCTGAAGGGTGTTGCCGCAACGCTCGGATCGGCCTTGTCCAAAAGGCTCTGGGTGTTCACATCAATTTCGCCAATTTTGGCGTAAGTGCAAGGAACCGTCACACCATCGCAGTTGGCGGGAGTGGGCGGGCCGCCCGCGAAGTGATCGTTCTCATCGGCGGTGACGATGAACAGGGTGTTCCTGGTTGTAATTCCATCGTTGGCGAGGCGCTGGAAAAAGGCGGCCCAAGCTTGGTCATACGATTTGAGCTGCGCCACATAGCCGGCTTGGCCGGGTCCGAAAGCGACGTCATTCACATGGTCATCGTGGGCGTCCGAAATGTATGCAAATACGACGGGAACATCGTGCTCCAACATAGCCGCGACATAGGCCAGAGACTGAGCAGCAGTAATGCCCCC
>JAFARV010000866.1 GCA_019245255.1 Acidobacteriaceae bacterium
AAACCTCCAGGGCGGCCGAATTGCCGGGCGGTGGGCGCATGTGCTCCAGAACCGAATCGCCGCCCGGCGCCGTTATCGCCGTTTCCGGGCCGATTATGGGAGTCAAAGTCCGGCCCGCTCGACGCCGTTCCGGGATGAGATGCATACCCGGAGCTTTTGAATCCGCCCTTCTGGACATAGCGGCTATCGGCGTAGTGGCTCTGAGTGAACGTTCCGTGAGTCCCGTATTTCGGCGGGGCGGCCGGAGTCGTCTGGCCATAGTAGGTCTTCCCGGCAGTCTGAGCACTTTGATAACCCCGGTATTCGTCTGCAATGACGGGCCGGTAATCGTGGTTCCACAACAGCTCGCGAAGAATGAGGTACTCCGGGAGCCACGTCCATACGCTGTGCCTGCTCGAGTGGTCCCAATAGCCATATTGATTTCGACCCTGCGATTCTGGCGCGATGTACGCGAATCCCGCAGGCTGCGGTACATTCTGGGCTTCTGAATCGAAGAGGCCCGCGTCTTTGTGGGCGATCGCCATACCCACGTCGTTTTGAACGGCCCGGAACTGGGGTTCCGAAACCGTGACCCAGCGCTCCTGGCTTGTGGTCTCGCTCTTTTTGGACGGAACGTCAAGCAGATGAGTACGGACGGTCTTGATTCGTTCCCGGAAGACCTGAGTCTCTCCACTGCCTGAATCATCGAGATCGGTGAGTATTTTGTCCCATGAATCGTAGAGTTGACCGCTCAGGCTATGCAGTTCAGCTGTCTTGACGTTCAGTGTGCTTGCGTCGCTCGTGAGGTGGTCATCGGTCTGAATCAAGGTTGCGAGCTGCTGTCCGCTTACTTTCGTGTTTGCTGCGGCATCTCTGAGCGCCTGAGTGGAACTCCACTCGGTTTCGGCCTGCTTCTGCGTGTTGCGGAGCGCTTCGAGCCGCTCGTCCAAAACTGGCTTCTTTGCCGGCCAGTCGTGGCCCGCGTGCCCGACATCCTCCGCTACGGGCGCCAGGTCGAAGTTGCAAACGGCCGCATATTCACGGCGCATCTGATCCAAGTGCGATGGCACGTCACGACGGAAATCCAGCCATTTATCGGCCGCTGCGAGAACGGACCGCGAATCGTTTGCCGTCGTGTCCAGCAACTGGCGTTCACGCGTCAATAACTGTTCAACGCGAGGTTTCGAATCGGCCCGATCCCGACGTGCAAGTTCGTTAAGTTCGTTCTGAATCTCTTCGGCAGACTGTAGCGATTGACGATCCGCCTGTAACCTCGCGTTCCACTGGGCCGGCGCAGAGGCGTCCCGGAAAAGGTCCGGCACCTGCGACAGGTCAGTTTCAAGAGTTTGCTTCGAATGTTGGAGCTCATGCTCAGCGCGGTCGAGGAGGTCTCGCTCTTGGCCGATCTCACTGTGCAGGGCACCGGGCAGTCTGCTGCACGACAGGAGAACCGCGAAACCGGCAATCAGCAGACCCGGCTTCCACATTTTCATCAGGTGCTCCGAAAAACGGTGAT
The DNA here is from genome assembly GCA_019245255.1 of Acidobacteriaceae bacterium. Taxonomy (GTDB): domain Bacteria; phylum Acidobacteriota; class Terriglobia; order Bryobacterales; family Bryobacteraceae; genus Bog-105. The sequence goes on from JAFARV010000866.1 coordinate 1,496, forward strand.
GTCCGCCGGTTCTACACTTACCCACAGAGAGCCTGCAAAAGGTTCGCCTTCAAACTTCCGGATGCTCAGGAATCGCTTGGAATCCTGCTCCTGAAATTGCCAGCAATAGAAACCGCGGCCAAGGGTATCTCCGGCCCGAAACACCCCGATTTCCCGGCTAAAGCGGTACAGCCAGAATTTGCCGCTGTAATCGAAAAAATCCGCCGGGTTCTGCCGTTCGTCAATTTGTGCGAGATCGTCTTCAGTTAAACCAAGTTCGTCAAGTGTGATCCTGCGACCGTCGAAGTTACCAAGGACGCTCGTCGTGTCCTCGTTGTGGACCTCGAGATAGACCCGGCGATCGCGCCACATTCCGCTGAGTTCTATCCAGCGTCGAGCTCCGGCTTCATACCCGTCGAGCCGGTCCACTGTGAAGTCGATATCGCCGAAATCCGCCGCCGCGCCCGGCACGGAGAGCGTGTCGCCACGGCGAGCGTCCGTGATCTTCAGGTTGGCCAGATCTTCCTGCGGAGCGGCAGGCTTTGGCTTGCGATCGAAGAACATACAAGCTCACTGCCGGGCAGGCGGCAGTTCTTTGGGGATTTCCACCCTGCCCAGCCGTTCCCGCTTCAGTGCTTCCAACTCGGCATCCACAGTGTGACCCTGCAGTTGGGCGAATTCGGCTTCAAGATTCGAGTCCTTGCCCGCACTGGCAAGCTCATCAAATGCCTTCGCAGTGGCTTCTTCTTTCGCGACCGACTGCTCGAAGCTCGACAGCACCGCAAACGCGTTGTCCGCTTT
>JAFARV010000994.1 GCA_019245255.1 Acidobacteriaceae bacterium
CAAACGCGCGGCGCATCCTCGAATTCTGCGGGCTTGCGTTTGAACCGGCCTGCATCGAGTTCTTCAATACAAAACGCACCGTGGTCACAGCGAGCTCAGAGCAGGTGCGACAACCGATCTTCCGGGAGGGACTGTTTCAGTGGCGGAATTACGAGCCTTGGCTCGGCCCGCTCAGAGACGCTTTGGGCGATGCACTGATCCGGTATCGCTGACCCCTCACCGCCCGGAACTGGCGAATCCACACCCGCGATCAGCAAGCCCGTATCCACAGCGATTTCAGACCCTTTAATATCGGCACTGGTTTGTGTTCGATGGGGCGTCGAGGGTCCAGCCGGAGATGAGGGAAATGCTCGACTAGTGCGCGAACGGCGGTCTGCGCTTCGGCACGAGCGAGAGGTGCTCCGATGCAGCAATGCGTGCCGCCGCCGAAAGCCAAGTGAATGGTGTCGGCGCGCTCTACATCGGAAGCATACGGATCTAAATGGATGCCCGGATCGCGGTTACCGACGACAGAAGAAGATGAGGCTTGGCCGGGCCGGACCTTTGAGGCGCCGAGCACTGCGAAGTTCAACGCCACCCGGGCTACTTGCGCAACCGGCGGGTCATAGCGCAGGATCTTTTCCACTGCGCGTGACAAGAGCCCGGGACTCTGCCGCAACTTGTGCATCTGTTCCGGGTGCTTGAGAAGCGCAAGAACTCCGTTGCCGACCAGGTCAGTGGTGGTCACAGTGCCGGCGAGTAACAAGAGGTTACAGGTGAGGACAATTTCTCGGGATGTCAGCCGCTGTCCCGATTCTTCCGCCACAACGAGAGCACTTACTAGGTCATCGCCGCGTTTTTGTCGACGTGATTCCACAGCACACGCGAAGTAATTGTTGAGGCCCTCATCTGCAGCGAGGAGAGCTTCTGTTTGCTGGCGAGTTCGCGACGGATTGAAAAGCTCGGTTTTCGCTTCGGACCAAGACTTAAATTGCTGCAGATCGTTGGAATCAACTCCCAGTATTTCGGCGATGACAATGATCGGGAAAGGCGAGGCAAATTCGGCGATGAGATCGAGTGACTCGCGTCCGTGCAAGTTGCGCAGTAACGAGTCGGCAATCTCGCGAATGCGCGGACGCCATCGTTCTACAGACTCATGCGTGAAGGCACGCGATACAAGAGAACGGATGCGTTTATGAGCCGGATCACGGAGGTGAAGCATGCTCGGTCCGAATGCCTCGACGGGCGATTGGACACGCGTGGAGAAGCTCATTTCGTTCGTTTCTGTCATCGAGGGCACGCTCAACGTTTACTGCGCTTTCCTTCCGTAAGGTAAAGCGACGTTTATCGCGCCCGAGCCTCACGAAAAATTACGAGAGTCCGTCCCAGAGCGTTCGGTGGACAGCTCGTCCATAACGTTCGGTCGCGCTTACGGGTTTATCGCCAAAATTACGAATGGAGCAGCAAAACAGGCTCGTCACGAACAAAAGGATTGCGATCCCAACAGCGTGCTGCGCGACGGCACTCACAACCGGGTCTAGGGAGTCATGCAGCCCGAACAGCCGCTCGCCGATCCAGCCAAGCGAGGCGAAACCGGCGAAGAGCGCGCCGCCGCTTCTCAACACGGGATACGCACGCGTGCGGCTCAGTAGGACTAGGGATGGCATGGTGGCGAGCACCACAAGTAACTGCATGGTCTCAATGCCGAGGTTGAATCCCAGGATGCTCGTGACTCGCTCCCATCGGCGAAGGCCGAGTTGCCCCAGAGTCGTAGCAAATGCCAGACCATGAATAAGCCCGAAGAAGGCCGCTATTGCCGATTCGCGTCCTGGAAACAGCGGGCGTAGCCCGTGAGCAGCAGAAACAAAAATCGACAGCGCGATCAGCACTTCAATTGGCCGGCTCGGCACGCGTATCAATCCCAACGCGGCCAACGCCAGCGTGATCGAGTGGCCGACAGTAAATGCCGTGACTACGCTCAAAATCCGCACCACACCATGGCGCACGCCGGCAAATCCGTCCCAACGGGAAGCAACCACCGTCAGCGGCGCTGGCAAAAGCAACGCTAACAAGAACAGAAGATGATCAGTCCCTTGTGCGATGTGGCGCATCCCCAGCCGGAACATGCTCGGAATCGCACCGAGCGACCCGCGCAGACCTGACGAAAAGCCCGCAGACAATGGATTTGCACGTCCGGCGGCCTGGACATAATCCAATTCATAGAACGATTGATTCTCGTTTCGCTTCTGTGCCGAGATCTGGATGTTCCGGTCCCGTGGAACCAGGCAGTTTACGAGGTAAGCTGCTATCGGACTCTCGTGCCGGTTTTCGAAAGTAAGTTGCCGATTCGAACCGCCGCCCTGCACGTCCGCGCTGAATTCGATGTGAATTGCGCCCACTCCCCCTTTGATGTCTTCGATACTTGGGAAATTTGCTGACACGAGCCGCGGCCTTAACGGATGACCGTCAACACTTAGCGACAGATCCGCAAGCACTCGTCGCGCGTAAATCTGTCCCTCCGCCTCCGAAATAATGCCGTCGCCATTCGAATCGATGCTGGTAAGCACGGCCGAAGACACCGCAACGCCCGGAATCAGACGCATGGAGACCTGAATACGGTCTTTCTCCACGGAGAAAATGGTCGCCTGCAGATACTCATCCAGCCTATGGCCCAAAACAGGCATTCCCAGCAATAAAACAGCAGCAGCGGCACCCAGCTTTGTTTTCATTTCTCGGTGAACTTCCGGCCGTAGTCATTCGTCGGATCGCGGTACATCGTATGTACGTGCATCGCGGGATCGCCGCCCAGTCTCTGAGGCGCGTACTCAATAACCAGATTCGGGCCTTGAACCCGGTAATAGGCGGTGATGTTGCTGCCTGAATTCGCCGTTACTGGACCACTCCAGGCAAACCAAGTGTCCGCGAGACCAGCCTTGATCTCGGTCATTCGAGCCCTGGCCGCGCTCTCGTGGATGATATCCGTCCACTCTGAAATCAGGTCCAGCAGCATCTCACGCTGATGCTCGTTCATGTTGGAAGCCTTCAGCCCTTCTGGCACAATCGTTTTGCCGTCCTGCCCGGGGCCGAGCACAAGATCGGCCAACCGATAGCTCAGAATCGCCTGTTTGCGCTGGTTCTCGTCGAGAGCGTTCAGCAACGCGAGCGCCTCATCGCTCTCCGTCCCAAGCGGCCGCACGGTTTTCCCATTGCTCGTGTAGAGCGCGGGTTGAGCGCCCGTGAGCGTTGGTGTAAGAACACCGTGCTCCCCTGCAATCGTGACGTTCAGTGCCAGGTGATGCCCTCCAAACTGCAACATCCATGGATTCTTTTCTGACGGCGTTCCGACAATGGAGACGTAATAGAGATCTTTCCCGAACATCGCGCCGTCACCGCCGCGGCCCGATGGCGGAGGCGGGCCTCCGTTGCCGGGTGAACCACTGTTTCCCGAATGCTGAGGCGGCGGCCCACCGTTACCGAATGGCGGGCGGCCCGTGTCGTTTCTCTTAAGTACCTCGTCGCCTTCCATGATTTGCTGCACTTTCTCAAAGCCCTTCGGGCTGAGCGCAGACGCGACCAAAGCCATAGCAGCGGAACGCTGAGCATCATTCATTTCCTCGAGGCTGATGCCGCCGCGAGGGACCATAGTCACGGGCAAATTCGACCAACGCTTCCGCTGCTCCTGATCGTCGAAAGGAAAGAGGACCGCCTGCCTCTGCTTCTGATCGAGCGTGGAAAGGAAGTCGTTGGCCGCGCTAACGATGCGAGACGTTGCCGTCTGCGCTCGCATGGGCGTTAGCGAGAGGAAGGTCAATACCAACACACCCGTCGTATACGAATACTTCGCGGATCTATGCATGTCACTTACTCGCGTGGAGTCCCCGGCCCTCACTGCGCCGCTACTCCCTCATGCGGCTTTGCTAACACTTCCGTGCGGATCGAGAACAAACTTCTTCGCAGCACCCTTATCGAAGTCTTTATAACCCTGTGGCGCCTCGTCCAGACTGATAACGGTCGCATTCACAATCTTCGCTATCGGAAGACGATCGTGAAGGATCGCCTGCATGAGCTGAAGATTGTATCTGAGGACTGGCGTCTGACCCGTCGAAAACCGGTGTGACTTCGCCCATCCGAGCCCGAATCGCATCCGCAAGTTGCCCTGTCGCGCTCCTTCGTCCTCAGCACCCGGGTCCTCGGTCACATACAGCCCAGGGATACCGATCGCACCTCCGGCTCGCGTAATGGCCATCAACGAATTCAGCACCGTCGCCGGCTGTTCGGTCGTGTGCGCACGGCCATGCCCCCGAGCCTCGAACCCCACCGCATCCACAGCGGCATCTACTTCAGGAACCCCAATCACCGCAGTGATCAGTTCCTCTAATTTGTCGCTCTTCTTCAGATCGATCGGCTCAAATCCGACACTCTTCGCGTGCGCGAGGCGATCGTCGTTCACATCACCGATCATTACGACGGCTGCCCCTAGGATCTGCGCGGAAGCTGCCGCGGCGAGACCGACCGGTCCGGCGCCCGCAATATAGACTCTGGACCCAACGCCCACACCCGCGGTTACAGCGCCATGGAAACCCGTCGGGAGAATATCGGAGAGCATTGTAAGATCGCGGATTTTCGACAGCGCCTGCTGCTTGTCCGGAAACTTGAGCAGGTTGAAATCGGCATACGGAACCATGACATATTC
>JAFARV010000067.1 GCA_019245255.1 Acidobacteriaceae bacterium
GCAGCTATGGCGTGCGAATTGCACTCTCGACCATCTCGAATGCGATCAACGTCCTCTGATTCCACAAATTTGGATCTTTTGCGCTCAATCGCGGTTTTGTGCGTAGTTGCGAACCACCTGTGGGATACCGCGATGGGTAAAACCGGCCGAATGGGGAGTGACATCAGTTGGCACATCGGACAACTCGGCGTGTCCATGTTTTTCGTACATACGGCGCTTGTGCTCATGTGGTCACTCGAACGACAGAAAGAAACCGGCGTTTCTATGTTCCGGGTCTTTTACATACGCCGGCTATTTAGGATTTATCCCCTAAGTATTTTCTGTGTATTGTTCGTCTTCTTAGTGCTTCCTGAGCACTGGGCGGTTCCGACCCTGCTTGCCAATCTATCGTTAACGCAAAACCTCGTCTATAAGCCGGACATGATCTACGTTCTTTGGTCGCTGCCGCTCGAGGTCCAGATGTATCTGTTGCTGCCGTTCATCTTCCTGTTCTGCCGCCCGCGCCCGTTACTGTGGGTTTTTGTCATTTGGGTCGCTAGCATTCCGCTGGCGCTTGCACAACACGCATTATGTCCGCGTTTCGATGTATTCAGCTACGCACCCAACTTCCTGGGAGGCATCATTGCCTGGAAGCTCCTGCGTGGAAGAGTGAAGCAATTGTCCGCCTGGCTGTGGATTCCGGCGATCCCGTTGGTATCGACAGTCTGGCTCGTTTCCAGCCGCCAGCACAACATGTGGTATCGCTGGGCTTTCGGATTGGCGCTCGGCCTCGCGATACCGTTTTTTGCCGATATTTCGTGGCACTGGCTTCGACGCACAGCGCAGACAATCGCCAAGTACAGTTACGGCATTTACCTGACCCACACCACGATTCTCTGGTTTGCGTTTACCTATCTCGCGAGTCACAACCGGACGGTACAATGGACCGCGCTTATACTCCTGTTGGCAGCCGTGCCGGTCATTGTTTACCACACGATCGAGGCTCCCATGGTGGCTCTTGGAAAACGCTGGTCCAAAGTTCGGCGGGCGCCCGCGAGCGCACCCAAGACAATCACCATTGAGGATGCGTGCCTCGTACCCGAATAGCGAAGCAAAAGAGCAAAACACTTATGACCTTGAAGCAAATTGGAATTGATGTCACCCTTCCGGCCGCGCGAGCGCTCGTACGTTACTGCCCCTGGCAGCCGGCGCGCCGTTTCGCCTGGGACCGGTGCGTGAGCCCGTTCTACGCCTGGCGTGATCACCGCTTCGAGGCAAAAACGGATTTCGGCGCCACTATGGCCGGCAACACGGGCGACTTGATTCAGAAATACGTCTATTACTTCGGTTCTTGGGAACCGAATATCTCTCGCTGGATCGCATCCAGGCTGAACCCGGGCGATACGTTTGTTGATGTCGGCGCTAACGTCGGATATTTCTCATTGCTTGCCGCCTCGCGTACCACGGCGTCCGGACGTGTGATTGCGATCGAAGCATGCCCCGAGATCTTCGCCCAGCTCCAGGACAACTGTCGCCGGAATTCCTACACAAATATCCGTGCCATCAATGTCGCTGCATCGGACCAGCCCGGGACGCTCAGGCTGTATCGAGGTGGAAACGAGAACGGCGGATCTACCACCACGATCGCCACCGCGGAAGGCGGCCAATCCTATAGCGACATTACGGCACTGCCGCTGTCCGGCATACTCTCGCCCGAAGAGTGCTCCCGCATGCGGCTGATCAAAATCGACGTCGAAGGCGCCGAGTATAACGTGCTGAAAGGCGCCGCACCTATCTTCGAACACGCCCCGCAAAATCTTGAGATCCTGGTCGAACTTCACCCCACGCTCCTTGCAGCCCAAAACAAGACGATCAAGGACGTGTTCCAGCTGATGAGCTCGCACGGATTTCACGTCTACTGCTTTCCGGATTTCTGTTCAACCGGCAGCTACTTTAACGGAACCCGCCCCGTGCAACTCCAGCGCATGCGCCGCCCAAGCGACGTCATTGAGAGTGTTGTTTTCTCGCGTGTAGATCGCGACCACCTCTAGGCGAAGCAGTCGAACAAATTCAGACCGATAAGGGATGGCCTTCACGGGTCTGGGCGAGCAACGTGTCCGACAGCTTTTCCGCCAACGCCCGCCGCTCAAATCTCCGCACGCTTGCGCGTGTACTCTGACATCGAATCCGCTTATCCGCAGCTGCCGCCAGCATGCCCTGTATCGCCGCCTCGCTATGCGGATCGACGCATGCTCCCGATTTTGTTTCCCGGATTAGGCGGTCGACTTCACTGCCCGCTGGCGATAGCGCAAGAATGGGCTTGGCCGTCGCCAGGTACTCAAAGAGCTTGCCCGGCAGACTGATCTCGTTCGTCATCGTGAGCAGCAGGTAATCCGTTTCCTCGATGTGACGCAGGGCCTCATCTTGAGGCATGAATCCCAACATCTTGACTTCACTCTTACGGTTCTCTAAAATCGCCCGTTCCGATTCGGAGATGCGGCCGACGAAACGCGTTTCAAAGCGGCAGCGCAGCTCTCCCGGCAACTTGTCGAGCGCGTCCAGGTAATACCGTGGCGACGCCGTCTTGTACGCGGTTCCCACATGCGTCACGATCACCCTCGATCCACCATGCTCGCGCGGCGTGAAGTCCTTAAAAACATCCGGATCGTACCCGTTGTGGACACACACGAACTTTTCATCCGGCTGCTCGGGATACCGTTTGCGAATCTCGTTTAACGACGTATCCGTAACCGCAAGCACCACGTCGGACTGCTCAACCGCATCCCGCTCGATCGCCTGCGCCTTCCGGTAGGTATGATTGCCGGTCTGAAAATCGAAATCTTTGAGATAAAAACTCAGCCACTCGTCCCGGAAATCGCTCACCAGCTGGATATGCGGAAACCGTCGTTTCAGCTTCGAACCCACAACCAAGGCCGAAAACGGCGGTACCGTGACCAGCACGGTGTCGATCTCGTGCTTCTCGATAATGGCCGTCGCTTTCCGTAACGCAAACGGAACCCAGAGAATCTCCGGCTCGGGACAGAGAATTCGTTTGGCGATTTTTGCTGCGAATCCTTCTGAGTGTCTTGGCGCTGATGCCGGACTCGCCGGTACCGCCACGGCTGCCGGTTTTCCGTTTCCTTTCATCCATTTCCAGATCGTTTGCCGGGCTTCGAACGGAATCTCGGGCGTGAACGCTCGGTGCAATTCGACGCTCTCGGGCACATGCCGCAGCAGACCGGGGTCGCGCACCGGAACTGCCGCGTTCGCGGCCGACAGGACATGCACCTCCCACGCAAGCTCCGGCAGGTACTTCGAAAAACTCAACGCCCGCTGGACCGCGATACCCCCGGCAGGCGGAAACAGATAAGAAATAATCAGGATTTTGCGCCGTCTCATACAAGCACCTGCGCTCGTTCACCGCTTACGACGGCAATTTTGTCGTTTATTTTCTGCATGTTCCGAGCCCAGGAGAACCGTACCCGCGCAGCTTCGCGTATGTTTTCATCGCACACCGGTTCCCGGCGGCATTCCTCTAAGATCTCCGCGACAAATCGTTCGGAAGTGGCGCACCGGATCACCCCAAGCGGCACATCCGCGCCAAACGTCCGGCAAACCGCATCGGACGCAAACACCTTCCGTCCCATGGCAAGCGCTTCCAACACCTTGTTCTGAACCCCCCGCGCCAGGTCGAGCGGCGCAACGATGGCCGCAGCCGACGATAGATACGGGCGCACATCGGGTACCGCGCCCAGGACCCGGATATTGGGTTCGTTCCGCAATTTCAGGACTGCCGGTGACGGATTGCGGCCCACGATGAAAAATTCGAGCTCCGGAACGCGGCGCCGCAGCTCGGGAAAGATTTCTCTACCAAACGAAACCGCCGCTGCGACGTTCGGGTGATAGTCCATCGTTCCGATAAACGCCAGAAAACACGCGTCTTGTTCGTTCGGTAATGGCCGGGGCTGGCCGTCGAAGTAGTCCGTATCGACACCGTTTTCGATGCTCGCGACCCGCGCCGACGGAGCAAATTGCCGCAAAATGGCGGCCTCGTGATCGGTGGTAAGGATCGCTTCGGCCGACTTTTCGGCGCACAAGCGCTCAAATTGCCGCATCCGGCGCGCTTCCAGACCGTACAGGAAACTCGGCCGCCGGATCCGCGCGTAATGAGTCCATTTTTCCGAATCCACGTCCACCAGGTCGAGTACGTGCGGCAGTCCAGCAGGAACATAAGGCGCCATCACCGCCGTGTACACGAATGCGGCTTGAAATGGAATCTTCCGGGCGAGACGTTCTACACAGCGGTGTAGCGCCGGATTGCTATAGAAGGCTTCGTTCAGACAGGCACCAGTTAGGAATTCCGCTCCGGCCCGGGCCAGCGCCAGCCGCGGCCGCAGCAGTTCGGCGTGAACGGATGCGCAGCAATCCAAAAGAGCCTGGGCGTCGCGCACTTCATCGGCCGATCGGGCCAAACACGCCAGGTGGACGTCGTAATCTTCGGTCAGCGCTTTCAGTTCGTGATAGGCGCGGATCTTCTCGCCTTTATCGGGCGGGTTGGGCACGCAGTGCGAAAGAAATAAGACCTGTGGTTTGGAAGTTTGGTAGGCGGAGCAGGAGTCGAACACTGCAGCCTCCTCTGTGTATGTAGAGGCGCTCTGCCCTTGAGCTATCCGCCTGTGCAACCTACAAGTTATATCGGCCATCTCACGGAATCATTCGCAGAAAAAAGGGGCCGATCGCACGTGTAACGCTAAGAGGAAGATTTCTCCAGATCTTGAGCGGAAGCGAGAAGGCGGGATTTGCCGGCGTGAAATTCGGCAGTTGCTTTCGCTTTACCAGGAGCATCTCGTAAGGCAGCTCGCGCTCGACCATACCCCAATGCGATTTGAACTCGTATGACCCGCCTACATTCTTCTTGCTGCGGCCGAAGTCAAACGTCCGATATCCGTTGGCACCCGACCACCGCATGAGGTCGTAGTACATGAAGTTATTCGGCGCGACCGCATTGAACTCCGGGTCCGAAGCTCCGTAGTACGGAAGCGCCTGATCCCGGAAATAGAACGTGAGAACGGAGCTTGCGAGCTTTCCATCGAGAATCACTTCGCGGATGTCGACCTCCCCCGCGAAGTTCTCGCGCAAACAGCGGAAGAACTTTGACGGGAAACTGGGCGTACCTAGCTTCCTGAGATTCTTCGCATACAGATCTTCAAACGCATTGGGATTTTCTGCCACCCGGGTTGCAAATCCCTGCTTCAGTGACTTTCGCACCATATACCGGGTCTTCCGCGGTATCGATTCCAGAACCTTGTCTTCGTTCGCACAGACGTCTTGGGTAAACGTCACGTACCGGCAGACGCGTTCGAAACCCATCACCTGATCTTCATGGGCATTACGCAGCTCGACATACTGGACCTTGAGCCGGTGCGCTAATTTGACGACCTCATTCCGCAACGCTTCTTGCGTTTCTGTGTCGTCAGTGAGTGCACCGCCATAGACCGCAAAGGGAGTTGACAGCAGGACCTTTCCGAGCAACGGAGTCTTGACGATAAATAACGGCAATACGCCGCATATCTGCCCTGCTCTGGTTGCCATCAGGTACACGGGCTTGTAGCGAAACGTCTCCTCGATGCTTTTACGCCAGGCATTCAGATGGAATGGGCTGCCGAACGGATGGCTGAGGACATACTCGTCCCAGGCATCTGATCTAGCCGCATCAAGCTCACCGACGAGCACTTCCGGCCGGCGATCGCTTGCAAGAACTGGTTGTTCGAGTATTTCAGTAGTCACAGGTCGTATGCTCTCCGCGTCATTGAGCAAGCAACTGCGTGGCTGCGCTTGCTTCCGGTAGACCAGGGGCCTGTTTCAGCGCTGTCGCAAGCACAGTTCGGCCGCGGTCACGGTTGCCGAGCTTGGCGTAAGCCATCGCCAGGTGATATTTGCATACCGGGGCCGCGCTCGCACTGGATGCCGCGGCTTCAAAGCTCTTGGCGGCAAGAGCGTACAGGCCTTTCTGATAAAACACCCAGCCCACCGTGTCTTCATAGTTGGGATCATTAGGAGCAAGCTGCTGGGCTTTCTGCGCATAGGGCAGAGCGGCATCGGGCTGCTTCTTGAAATCGACCAGAAGATAGGCAAGATTGTTCAATGCCTCGGCATTCTTTGGATCCTCATCGACAACCTTCTGGTATTCTCCGAGAGCGTCGGCGTGATCACCACTCGCTTCTTCAACATTCGCGAGCAGCAGGTGCGCATCCGTATCGTTGGGATTTGTTTTTAGCAGCTCACGCAATCTTGCCGCAGCGGCATCGAATTTATGCTCTTTGAAGTCGAGCTGCTCCATTCGAACCTGAGCTGCGCGCGAATGAGGATCAATAGAGAGGACCGTATTCAGAGCAGCACGCGCGTCAGCATTGGAACCATTTGCGGCACACACTGCGGCCAGAAACAACTGCACCGGAACCGAATGCGGCGCCTTACTCGCGTAATCCCGAATTTTCTGAAAGCCAGCGGCGCTTTGATGATCGATCGCATAGGATGCGTACAGCACGTTCAGAGCGCGCAGCTCTGTGGGGTTAGCCGAGAGCACCTCTTCGAGATCTGCCCGCCCGGCAGCGGTCTGGTGTTCGTGTATCTTCCAAACACCGTCCTGCAGCACAGCTTCCGGCAAGCGTTTTTGCGCAAGCACCGCATCAATGCCGCGACGAGCGCCCTTCAGATCACCAGATGCCATGAGCGCCCAGTTGCGCTCCAATGCCACAGCGGCCGCGTTCTTCTCGAAAGCCGGAGTTGCATCGAGCACCTGTAAGGCAGATGCGGCGCCATTGGTTTGTACGAGCAGACTCGCCATTTCCAAGCGAAGAGGCAGTGCCGCGGGCTTCAGGCGCAGCGCCTCGCCGAGTTCCTGGCGCTGCCGCAACAGATCTCCCTCGCCCCGGTAAACTTTCGAAAGTAAATAGTGCGCCTCGGCAGACCCGGAATTCAGATGCAGGATGGTGTTCAGATCTGCTTCAGCAGCCGGGTACTTAGCGTTGCGAATGGACATCTCTGCCCGCTGCAGCAGCGCTTCACTATCGTTCGGATTTTTCGATAACGCCTGGGCAAGAACCGCTTCGGCCTCCCGAGTCCGCCCGGTTGACCAATACGCTGCCACCAGGCGGCTTCTCGCGGCACGGTCGTTCGGGTCTGCGTGCGCCAGCCGTTCGAATTCGCCCATCGCTTTGTCGGGATGCCCGTTTTGCATCAGAAACATCGCGTACAACGGGGCCAGCGACTTGTCGGGCAATAGGGACAGACGCCGGAACGTTTCTTCCGCCTCTGCTTTCTGTCCTTGCGAGAACTGCAGGCGGCCCAAGGCCAGCAGAGCCGTACCACTCGTTGGATCAATCTTCGTGGCTTCTAAAAGCGTTCGTTCCGCGTCGGACAGTTGTTTACGACCCATATAAAAGCTCGCGAGCGCGACGCGCGGTTCCGCCGATGACGGATCGTTCTGACATGCTTTCTGTAATACCTGTTCGGCGCCACTCACATCCGAGCGACTGAGCTTCGCCTGTGCAAGCAGCACAGAGGTCTGGAGCGACTTCGGCGCAACCGTTAGTGCCCGCTGCAACTCAGGGATGGCAGCGTCCGTATCTCCAAGCTTCAACTCCGCAAGCCCGAGCGTACTGAGCGCATCGGCATTGTTTGGATCATTCTTCACAACCTCTGCCATTCGGCTCTCGGCAGTTTTAACGGTGTCGCGCTCAGCCGTAGATGCCATGAGCTTGGCGATCTCCACTTGCGCGGCCTCAAAGTCGGGCTTGAGCTGTAACCCCTTATTGAAGCTGAAGACGGCATTTTGCAGCTCATGCGATCGGGCATAAACTACACCGAGCTGGTAGTAAGCCTCAGGATCCTTAGGCATCATCTTCACAGCCGTCCTACACTCGAGCAGTGCGCGTGCGTAGTCCTTTTTTTGAACGAGCTCTTTCGCTCGCGCCAAGGCTCTGTCGTGCTTTGCTTTCGGACTCGTGGCACATCCGAAGAGCAGCAGCGCGAGCAAGGGAAATCCTACGAATTTAAGGTGTTGCGTTCGCATGTGTGCTGTCGGGATCTGAATGGCAATTCGCATACCAACGGCGTTGTTGGCGCAACGACTGTCTATCCGGCCTGTGATGCGAAAAGTTTTGGGACTTTATTCCAGTGTTTTGCCATTCACCCGACCGAGGCACACGCCCGCGTCGGGTTTGCGCTGCCGACAGTGACCTAAATGCTCGCTCTGTATTGGAAAGGCAGTTGCACAACTAAAGACTTCCCATGTCCACTCCTGTCGCCATCGCCGTCGCCACCTCTTCCCGAAAAAGAACTCTCGAGGGTTATGCCGGTCCCGCGCTGCTGTTGCTGCTTGGTGTGGCTCTTTACTGGCGCGTCGCCTTAGACCTGTTCAACGACTGGTGGACACAGCCGAACTTGTCGCAGGGCCTGGTGATTGTCCCGCTGGCGCTGTTTATTGCGTGGACACAGCGGACGAGAGTTTTGAAGACACGCTCCTCACCGGCAACAACTGGCCTGGCGTTGATCGCCATCGCCTGCTTCTTGTATGTCATCGGCAAAGTGGCGGCCGAGTTTTTCCTGCAGCGTGTCTCGCTCGTGCTGCTGATTGCAGGCGCGATCTGGACATTCTGGGGATCGGCGCGGCTGCGGACATTGACGTTTCCGCTGGTCTTGCTTGCGGCCTCGATTCCCTTGCCGGCTGTGGTCTACAACACTGCCGCTGCCCCACTTCAACTGTTCGCATCCGATATGGCCGCGAATCTGGCGCAGGCGCTTGGGGTCACCGTCTACCGGGACGGAAACGTCATCAATCTCGCCTACATGTCGCTTGGCGTAGAAGAGGCCTGTAGCGGTCTGAATTCGCTGTCGGCGATGCTGGTCGCCGGCGTCTTCCTCAGCTTCCTCCTCTGCCGGCGTGCCACCTCACGCCTATCCATCCTGGTCTTGTCCATTCC
>JAFARV010000251.1 GCA_019245255.1 Acidobacteriaceae bacterium
CAAGCGCTCTATTTATAAGTTGCTTTGTAACACGAGGGGAGTAGACTGCCCGTATGCCTGAAATTCAAAAACACACGCCGGGGTCATTTTGCTGGTTCGAACTTGCAACCACGGATCAGGACGCAGCCAAACAGTTTTACGGATCTCTGTTCAGATGGGATGCGCAGGATTCCCCCATGGGACCGGACAGTTTCTATACAATGTTCAGCCTTGCAGGCCGCCACACCGGTGCCGCGTATTCGCTGAATAAGGAGATGCTCGACCGCGGGATTCCTCCGCATTGGATGGTTTATATCGCGGTGGATAACGCCGATGACACAGCTCGCCGCGCCAAAGAGCTAGGCGCGAAAGTGATCGCCGAACCGTTCGATGTTTTTACGTTTGGCCGTATGGCCGTGCTTCAAGATCCGACCGGCGCGCACTTTTCCATCTGGCAACCCAAGCAGCACCCGGGCACAGGCATTCGCGGCGTCGATGGGACGGCATGCTGGGTGGACCACCAAAGCACCGATCCGGCGAAAGCCGCCGATTTCTACCGCGCGCTGTTTGGCTGGACAATTCAGGCCGGCGAGCACGATCCCAGCGGCTATCTCCACATTCAGAATGGCAAGGAATTCATCGGGGGCATTCCGCCGGTTATGGAAAACACGAAGCAGGCGCCGCCGCACTGGCTAATCTATTTTGAGACTTCCGACTGCGACACATCCGCAAAAAAGGCCGAACAGATGGGCGCGAGTCTCTACCTTCCGCCGATGACGATCCCGAATGTCGGGCGGATGTCTGTCATAGCAGACCCTCAGCGGGCAGTTTTCGCGGTTTTTCAGGACAAGTCGAAATTGTAAGCTCGCTTCGCATCCACTTACACTGAACAGCCGGTGAGTTCGTGCGCAGCGGCGCTTGCGGCGTTTCGGATCCGGCAGTAGAACCAACGCCCGTCAGTTTATCTTTTGGTCTGCTGCTTCTGCGAGCTGCCGCTCCAACATCGCGAGCAGAGCATCAGCGCAAACCTCATCGACCTCTTCAGCGATACCAACGTGCCGATGCCAGAATCCACATTCCTGTTGCTTTTCGCGCTGCAGCCACGTGCCGCTGTACGCTGCTTCATTTCTCAGCCACTCTGGTCGTCGCTCCATATCGCCACCCCCACGGGAACTGTCTCACCATTCCCGGAGCACGTTCCTTGCCAGAGTCGAAGTCCACAAATTTAACGGCTTTTTAGGCCCTACCCAGCAACTGCGTTCGGACATGTCGTAACAATTACCGTAGTTTATCGGGCAGACGGACAACCGTTGACCGGCTGCGCAGAGCCTCGTGCGGGCACAAATCAGCCGGTTACGAATCCTGCTGTTATTCGCTGTTATCTTTTCGGCGAGTCGGATCGGCTGCTAAACGCTCGCGATTCCGTCTGTCAACCCGGCTCACATACCGGCGCGATGGTTTGCCTTTGCTGCCTCAGCACCGTTCTTCAGCACCTTGCCGGTTGTGGCGTCTACGAAGGCAACGTAGCCGGATTTCTTGTCGCCCCACATCAGATGCCAGACCGGTGTCTGGAACTGATAGGCGTTTCCGAGTTGGAATGTCGTCAGTTCCTTATCCGGATGTTTTGCCCGCCAGGCAGCCGCGTCGGCAGCCGCAGTCTTGTATGCGGCATCCGAATCGACATTGAACTCGGAAATCTGAATGGGCATGACGTCCCGCGTTGCGCCGCCCCACGGCATCGACCGGCCGACCACCACCCCTTTGTAAATATCCGGCTTGCAGGCAGCAATTGCGTAACTGTAGGTGCGGTACTCCTGCCGTCCCGGCGACGCGAATGTCGCCTCCCACAGGGCCGCCTTTCCACCCTCGTTTTTGAATCCAGGGATCTTTTTACTTGTAAGCCGCAGGAGGACAAAATCGGTACTCCAGTTCTTACGCGCAGACGTGTACATCGGCCAGAAGGCATCTTTCGCTGTCACCGGCACCGCGGGAGCCTCAGCTTCCTTCGCGGCTTCAACCTTTTCAGCAACTGAGGCCTTGTTTGCGGGAGAACAGCTGAACAGGATAAGCATGGACACACCAAATCCTGCTCCCAAGAATGTCTTGAGCACAAACTACCTCCTCTCGTAGATGCCCCGAGTATATGTCAAATCCGCGCTCCCGGGCATTCGAGGTCTGTCCAGCCGCGCAGACCCCGCCTGCAAACGTTCCCTGCCTCCGGCGGGCAGCGACAAGCGGTTTCGGCCGTGCGCATGCGCCCGTTTTCGCTAACCACCAACTTGTAATGAAATCTTAAACTTGCGGCTAAGTAGCTGATTTATCTGCGCCTGAGCGGAAGGCGCACGATGTTATGGTGGGTGGTTATGGCTACCCCCAACTGGAAGAGCCTTGAGGGCAAGCTCCTGGAAGGCGGCTATGAAGTAGAAGAGTGCTTCCACTCGGGGCCGTCATCGGCTTCGTTCCGCATCCGCATCCTGGGCGACCGCTTCACCAGTGCTTACGGTGAGTTCTTTGCTCCGGGCTCGGTTTCGGGGGCAGAGTTTGCGTTGTGGGCAGAAACGCGCACCCTGCAACACCCGAACGTTTCGACGCCGCTTGCCACGGGCCAGTATCGACTTGATGCGCAGGAGCTTCCCTACGTCATTCGCGTCCGGCCCGATGAAACGTTACAAGACACAATCGCCGAACGCGCGCTCACGACAGAGGAGGCTCGCGAGGTTGTAACGGCCGTCGTCCGCGCGCTTCAGTTCTTGCACGGAAACGGGTTCGTGCAAACGACTCTTTCACCGCGCGAGATCGTCGCAATTGGCGATTCCATCAAGTTGTCAATCAACGGAATCAGGCGGATCAACACGCCCATAAAGGAGATGGACGAGCCAACTACCGCGGCGGATATCCGGAAGCTGGGCGCAATGACTTGCGAGATCCTGACCCAGCGCAGCTCGGAACCGGAGATCGCGCAGGCAGCGAAAACTCTCCCGTCTCCGTTCAACCGCATCGTGGAGCGGTGTGTAGATCCCGATCCGCAAAAACGGTGCTCGCTCCCGGACATCCTTGCCATGCTTCGCGGCGAGCAGCTAGCCACGCCACCTTCACCGGAACGGGCAACCATCGCGCCAAAAGCAATGGCAGCGGTCGCCGGCGCAGGCACCATCGCGCAGACAATGCCGAGAGTGGACGTGCGCGGTGCATCTCAGCCGCGTCCGTTAGCAGAAACGGAGCGCGTCAAAGCATCGCAGCCCGCGTTACCCAATACCGCCCGCTCGAGACCGGTCGACCACGAAATCAGTGCCGCCACGGCTCCCGCAATAAGGAG
>JAFARV010000410.1 GCA_019245255.1 Acidobacteriaceae bacterium
ACCGGACGCGTAGGTAACAGATTGGGCTTGTCCACCAGTGGAAATCACAGCTTTGACGCATTGTCGATGATCATGGTATCATTGTCGATAGTCGTGGTATCATCTTGCCAAAACCCTCAGACTTATTACAAGGGACGTTAGATCTCCTCATCCTCAAGACGATTGCGAGGGAGCCGCTTCACGGATGGGCTATTGCGAAGCGCATTCAGATGCTTTCCGGCGAGGTTCTCTCGGTCGGCCAAGGTTCTTTGTACCCTGCATTGCATCGACTCGAACAACAGGGCTGGATTGGCGCCGAGTGGAAGGACTCCGATCTTGGACGTCCTGCCAAGGTGTATTCATTGACGCGTGAGGGTAGGAAACAACTGGAGCGTGAACTTAGCAGTTGGAACAGGCTCTCCTCTGCCGTCCAGCTTCTAATCGAAACGGCGTAAGTAAGGGAGAAACGCTTATGCGACTCAGTCGCGTCACAGTGCATCGCCTTCGTTCATTGTTCCGGCGATCTCGCGCAGACTTAGATCTGCAACGCGAGATCGAAATTCATTTCGAACAACTCATTAAGGAAGCCATGGCCTCTGGTATGAGCGAGTCCGAGGCTCGCATGATGGCGCACCGCGAGTTTGGACCGGTCGAAAAGACGAAGGAGGAATGCCGCGACATGCGCCGCGTGAACTGGATTGAGGATCTGCTGCGCGATTTCCGTTATGCAGTTCGCATGTTGGCCAAATGCCCTGGGTTCACGACAGTTGCGGTGCTAACACTCGTTCTGGGCATTGGGGTAAACACAGCAATTTTCAGCGTGATCGATGGCGTGGTGTTGCGTCCATTGCCATTCCACGATTCGGACCGACTATTCCTGATCTGGGCGAAATCAGACCGGCAAGGCGAGAAAAGGATAGGCGCGTCTGGCCCGGATTTCGAGGATTACAAGCAGCAAAATCACTCTTTCGAATACCTCGCTGAGCTTGCTCCCGACTTCCATTACACGTGGACCGGTCGCGGCGAGCCCAAAACCGTACACTGTACCGGTATTTCGTACGATTTCTTTCCAATGCTCGGAATCCAGCCGCTTCTGGGACGGTTCTACACCGCGCAGGAATATCACACGGATGGGGTCCAAGTCGTGATTTCATTCCGTTTCTGGAAAGAGCAGCTTGGTGGTGATCCGCAGATCATCGGACGCGTTTTGAACTTGGACGACACGGCCATGAGAGTGATTGGTGTGGCTCCGCCGATGCTTGACTTATTTCCCGATACGGAGATCTGGGCGAAGGTGGTTCCCGACTTCGGATGGATGCAATTGCGAAGTAACAAATTACTGGCCGTGATGGGTCGGCTGAGGCCTGGCGTAACGGGCTCGCAAGCCGAACAAGATCTGACCGCAATTCTGAGGCGTGCTCCCGAACAACCTCCGAACATCTCCGCCACGCTCGTTTCCTTAAAGGATGAAGTCGTCGGCAATGTGCGAGCCCAACTGGAGATCGTGATGGCGGCAGTCAGCTTGGTGCTGCTGATTGCCTGTATCAATGTCGCGTATCTTTTGCTGGCGCGGGCGTTCAAGCGGCAACCGGAGATTGCAGTCCGGCTCAGCATGGGTGCCGCCCACTTCCGCATCCTGCGGCAATTTATTGCGGAGAATCTAGTGCTCGCGACAACGGGCGCGGTTTTAGCAGTAGCGCTTGCGTTCAATGCGATTCAGATAGTGAAACGGCTCGACCTTGGGAATCTTCCTAGAGTTCAGGGCATCGAAATTGACGGCCGGATTCTGGCATTTGCTTGTTTAATTGCCCTACTCATAAGTGTGCTGCTCGCCTGGGTGCCTTCCGAAGTGTTTTCAAGATTCGATCTGAATTCGACCCTACGGATAGGCCGGGCGGAGATGGGAAGTTCGGCCAGGGTGCGTCTCCGAACTCTCGCAATTGCTGAGATTTGTTTTGCGAGCGTTTTGCTGGTTGCAGCCGGCCTGCTGGTGCGTAGCTTCTGGGAGGCCGAACATGTAAACCCCGGCTTTCAACCAGAGCATCTCCTTACCGGCTTTTTGCGCACAAATTACTATTCGCAAGCGGGCGGGACCTTCTATAACGAGCTGTTGACGAGATTGTCTCGAACGCCGGGTGTTCAGGCAGCGGCAGTGGGCGATTGTATGCCGGCTACTGGGGCAATGCACGCCACGATCAGCTTCGATGACCGAGCGAACGACCCACACCGTGCATCGGTAGCCGAGAGTTGCTGGATCAGCGGCGACTTCTTTCGAGCCCTTGGGACACCCCTTCTGCAAGGACGAACATTCACCACGCGTGATGACGCCCATACCGCGCCGGTCGTGATTATCAATACCGCGCTGGCAGAGCGATATTGGCAGGGACAAGATCCGATTGGGAAGCACCTCGCGGTCAACTATGTCGGGTCAGGACGCCAAAGTGATAACGCGCTTCGCTTTCGCGAGATCGTGGGCGTGGTGGCAAGTATAAAACAGAATGGATTGGACCTCCCCGCACAACCAGCACTCTACACGCCCTTTTTGCAGGACGAAACGAACCACGATTTCACCGCCATGAATGTCTTTGTGCGAAGCGTGGGAGATCCGCGGTCGCTGGCAGGAGCAATCCGCACGGAAGTTCACTCAATTCGCTCTGATCAGCCAATCGAAATGATTCGAACATTCGACGATGTACTGTTTCAAAGCTTGGCACCGCGAAGGCTCGGCGTCACTCTTTTGGGAGCTTTCGCGATTCTCGCTTTGTTATTGTCGGCCGTCGGCATTTACGGGATGATCGCCTATTCCGTCAACCAGCGTAAGCGCGAACTCGGTCTCCGAATGGCGCTAGGGGCGCAGAAGAGCGAAATATTGAGGATGGTGATGAAAGAAGGGTTGCTGTTAACGGCGTGTGGAATCGGGCTCGGGGTGTCGATTTCGCTTGTCTTGACCAGAGCCATGTCGGGTTTACTGTTTGGGATTCGTCCGACAGACGCCCCCACGTTTGCTGCAACAGCCGGACTACTGGTTATTGTCGCCTCCACTGCCTCTTTGATCCCAGCACTGCGGGCAGCTTCCACCGATCCGATGGAAGCGCTTCGAGCGGAATAGTTCAACCGCCGGTATCGCAGACAACTGAAGTCTGTTATGTCGATCGGCAATTCACCGTGTGGCTTCTCTCCGGGGAACTGACGCAACCTTCTACCCTTCTACTCTATTCGTTACCGGATTTGAACGGCGCGCGAAGCCGCAGGGCTTGAACCCGCGGCTTCACTCGGAACGAGTCGATTTACTCCACCAGGTGTGGCGGCGGTGGCGTGGGTTCAGAGACGAAGATCAAGTTGTAAGCTCCCCACAAGTGCGCATTCCCTAAGTGCGGCGCGGCCGCTCCGGAAATCACCTTCGTGACCGCACCGGTTGTCGTCGAAATTGCCACTAAGCTGTCGGGAGTTCCGGGAGTGGCCGGGCTGGTGGAATATGTCGTCGTGTAGAGCGTGTCGTTTACCAGCACGAGATTACCATCGAGCTCCCGCGGCGCACTGGTCACGTCGGCGAGTTGCACGATGGGACCGCCGGGCGCAACTTCCTTCACCACCTGCCCGCCGAATACGCTCGTCAGATACATGCGGCCAGCCGAATCGAACGCCAAGCCGGCCGGCTCGATTGCCGGCGAGACCTTCGAGGCGTGGATCTCTGCGTAATAATCAGCCGTCTGCGCACCAGAGTTTGTGTCGTAGCACTTCACATCTTCGTCGATGAAGCCCGCGATGCAGATCTCCGTTGGAGAACGGAACGCCATCTGGTCGCCGCGAATCATGCCGGTCAAAATCGAGATCGGCTCTTGCGCGGGTTTCTCATCTTGCAAATTCGTAGCCAGGTACTTGTATATGTTTACGCCATAACCGGGTTGATGTTCGCCATAGTGGGTCGCCACGTAAAGGTTGCCGTCGCGATCGAAAAGGAGGCTTTCGGTGTCGCCCCCACCGCAATCCTCGCAGGTGACCGTGAAGGTATCCCAGTTGGCGTCGAAGGTTCCGTCCGGGTGGTAGCGCAGAATGCGGTTAGTGTTGCCCGACGGGATCTCCACGGTCACAAAAATGTCCTTCGTTACCGGGCTTTGGGCGAGCGCAACGGGGGCGTAGCCACCGGTGGTGGCGAACGTCTTTACCCAAGTCCCGTTCGCTTCGAATTGTTCGATCGTATGGCTTGCGCTACTCGCCACCAGGATGTTCTCGGCAGCGCTCATTACCGTCGATGCCGCCAGCGCGGTTAAAACGGAGACAAAAATCTGCTTACTCATGGTAGTTTCTCTTTTCTCTTTCAAGTCGGATTGGAGTTATGCCCGGCGTTTCCCGTTTTGGCTGTGCGCCGTTCTCGCTCTCACCCTCAGTAGCGAAAACCGTTTCCCAAATACGCCAAAGTTTTTTCGCTCCCCGCCACTGCCGCGCGTAACCGTTAGCGTCTGGAGTGTGCAGCCGCTATTTCCGAAGAGTTAGCCTAGGTGGGGGCCAAAAGTTTGCGCGATGGAAGTGCTCGATTCCGCCGGAATCAGGCTATAGCTGCTGTTCGTATCTTCGGCCGTACCAAAGTTGCCCGAGGCATCTTCCAGCCCTCAGGCGTGCTGTGCCTGCTGGGCGGCCGGCTTTCGTTCGAGTTCACGGAGGCTCGCAATGAGTTCTGACAATGGCCGCTCTTCGATACGGGCCACCGACTCGATGATGCGCTGTACCGAAGCGGTGGAGACAGCCGAGTTCGCCAGCCGATTGAATTTAGCGACAAGTGCCTGAAGTGACAGGGGCTGGCGGAAAAATCCCGGAAAAGTCTCTTGTTCGCGGTGAAAAATCCGGCCGTCAGTCATCTCAATTCGCACGCTACATTTGAGGCTGTTCGGGTATTCTCTGGTGTAGCCGAGATTGAGCCAGCTGACAACCTTTTGTAACAGGTTCTGGACATCTTCCCGCGCGATGCGTTCGGCGCTGAATTGCTCCGGCCAGACTTCGCCGTCGAGCAGAGCAACCGCGACAAGATAGTGCAGGCTGTGGTCGGCATCCTCTTTGGTCGAGACCGTTTTCGGGTTGAGGTATTTACCGCCGCCGATCATGTCGTACCCGGCTTTGAAGATGTCGACCTGGACTCGTGCAACCTCCTCGCCAATGATGCCGTTTTCCTGCCGCAAGTGGAGAATGGCATCGATCAGCGATTGCGCATGAAACTCGGCGTTGTAGTTTTTGATGCTGCAGGCGAGGATACCGTCATAGTCTTCGGTATCCCAGTCAATCGCGAACGGTTTGCCGAGCACTTCCTCGAGACCCATGGGACCTTGCAGCACGTGCAGCGGGCCAGTGATGCCCTGTTTGGCAAGGCGGACATTGTGCATGCAGTTGAAGGCGGTTGCCGCAGACGCGAGACCCTTCCATTGCGGAACGTGCTCGCCGGAGCGCGAGGCCGCAAGCCCGAGGCCGCTTACAGCGCAGATGGCGATGGCATTGGCGGTCTGCTGTTCGTCGAGTTGGAGCAGCTTTGCGATGCCCGCTGCGAGCGAGATGGAAAGCTGAATGGTGTGATCGAAGCCTTTGCGCATGATGGGGACGCCGCTGGCAGTGAGGCGGCATTGAATGTGATAGGCGACAGCCAGGGCCGCGAGAAAGTCACGGCCGCTTGCACCGGAGAGTTCCGCAGCCGCGAGGAGAGCTGCGAAGTTATCGGATGGATGACAGGCCTCGCCGGGGGCGAGAAACGTGTCCATGAAATCGAGATAGCGGACCAGCGCTCCATTGTGGAAGGC
Organism: Acidobacteriaceae bacterium; assembly: GCA_019245255.1. Taxonomy (GTDB): domain Bacteria; phylum Acidobacteriota; class Terriglobia; order Bryobacterales; family Bryobacteraceae; genus Bog-105. The sequence goes on from JAFARV010000410.1 coordinate 5,763, forward strand.
GGCGCGCTCCGGTGTGGTTGAACCTCCGCCGATCAGAGAACACGGGCCGGTAGCGCCCACCTCAGTCTCTTCGCGCCGGATCGCCTCGATGGGCTCTCCCGAGATAGCGCCGAGCGCACAGCCGATGGTGTCCAACACGTGCTGCTTCAGCTTTCCGCGGGCCTCCGGTGAGACCGCGTCCCAACTGGCGCGCCCGGTGTAGGCAGCAATACGTTCGCAGGTATTCATAAGCGTGGCGTCGCCCTCAGAGATAGCACACTGCGGGCACTTCCACGTCAACCTGCCTCTTCGAGGGCCATCACCGGTTTCTTCGCAGGCGCCGTCGTGATCACGATCACGCTGAGGAGGACAAAGCCAGTCCCCAGAAGCGTACGCAGACCCAGCGTTTCCCCAGCCAGAAAATATCCAAGGCACACGGCCACAACCGGATTGACGTATGCGTAGGTGCCTACTTTCGTCGGTGACTGGTGATGCAGCAGCCATATGTACGCGGTGAAGCCGACGATGGAACCTGCAACGATCAGGTACAGAAGCGACAGCCATGCTGCCTTCGAGACGGTCGCGGGATGAAAGCCTCGAAACTCGCCCAGTGCGGCCGATGTGAGAACCAGCCAGATTCCGCCGGCGAGCATCTGCACACCCGAGCTCATGACCTTCGACTCGGGAAGGGGCAGCTTGCGGATCAGCGCGGACGACACGGACCAACTGAGTGCGGCAATGATGAGCGCCATGGCGCCCTTCGGATCAATCGGCTCGCCACCAAGGTGAACGGAGCGGCTCATGAGCACTGCAACCCCGGCAATGCCGATGGCGAGCGCCGATGATAATCGCGCCGTAAGCTTCTGAGTTCGGAGCAGAACTACTTCGGAAAGTGCCATGAATACCGGGATGGTGGCCAGCATGACCGCGGCTAGTCCGGAAGGGACACGCTGCTCGGCCCAGAATAGGAGCCCGTAATCGAGATCGAAGATCGTGAACGCGATGAAAAACGCGGCGATCCACTGGCGCGCGGACGGCGAACGCTCGCCCCGAATGATCGTCCAGAGGTAGAGCACCAGCCCTGCAACAAAGAACCGCATAGCCGCGAGCAGGAAAGGTGGAACTTCATGGACACCCACGCGAATGGCGAGAAAGGTGGATCCCCAGACCAGGTAGATGATGGCGAAAGCGAGTAGGGTTTTCCACCGCGCGGGCCGGTTATGCATGGTCTATGGAAGTTGCGATGCACACCGG
>JAFARV010000414.1 GCA_019245255.1 Acidobacteriaceae bacterium
GGTGTCGGTTGTGCGGTGGCCGGCAATTCGGTCACCGGTTGGGCGATGGGTTCAACGGCTTTTAGTTCTGAAGAGGGAGCTTTGCAAGCATCGAGATGAGTCTCGACGCGGCAGGCAGGAGTGCTTGCGCCACAGTCCTCATCAGCAGCGTGCGAAGAGACATGCGATTCGATCAGCGTCATCAGCGCGCGAACGACGGATGACTCGATACCGAGTTCAATTAAATTGCAACGCAGCGCATGGAGGCGTTCAGGCACATTTTGTCGGGTAGATGGCGTGGCGGCGATAGCCTCGGAAAGAAGTTCCTGAAAAGCACCGGGCTTGGCAGACTCGGGTTCGATGACGGTTGCCATGGGTGGTTCAGGGGCTGGTTGAGCCGGTGTCTCTTCGATTGCGAAGACCACTTCGTATTCGCCCAGGTGACGCGTTTCCGGAGGGGCGACGTGCGAAGTCACAAGCGTCACATCGTCACCAAACTCACGACGAGCGAGTGTAATGGCGGCCTGAACGGAGGGGGCGAAATAAGATTTGATTCTCATGCGGACCTCTTACTGAATCGACCCCAAGTTGACCACGCGTACTTCCGGCGGCACTTCGTTGTGCGCAATGAAGATCAGGTTCGGTGACACGCTTTCGGCTATCTGGCGCATGAAGTAACGCACGGAGGAAGAGACCAGCACAACCACGGGACCTTCGGGCTTCTGAACGGTCCTTTCAATTCGTGCGATTACGTCGCGAATCATCTCGGGTGAGGCGGTTAGATGACTGTTCTGTTCGGCATGTTCAATCTTCGATTCGACGCCGCGTTCGACGTTGGGGTCAACCAAGTAGGCCGGCAGGTCTCCTTGCCGATTGAGGTACGGCTTGACGACGGTCCGGCGCACGCATTGGCGGACGAACTCGGTGAGCAGAACTGGATTGCGTGTTGTCAGTGCAGCCTCGCCCAGCGCCTCAAGGATAGAGCCGGCGTCGCAAATCGACACCTGCTCGCGCAGGAGGTTCTGAATAACTCGCTGTAAAGTCCCCATAGAGAGCACTTTCGGGACCAAATCTTCGACCAGCTTGGGTTGATCGACGGCGACACGATCGAGCAACTTTTTCGTATCTTGGCGTGAGAATAATTCGTGCGCATAGCGGCGGACGAATTCCGAGATATGAGTGCCCATGACGGTGACAGGATCGACGACGGTATAGCCGGAGCGTTTGGCCTCTTCCGAAAGGCTGCTGTTAATCCAAGTGGCAGGAATCCCGAACGCCGGTTCTTTGGTGGGCGTACCGTTGATGGACTTTAATGCTTTGCCGACGGAAATAGCGAGCTCACAGCCCGGCGGCAGTTCGAACGAAGAGATCTGAACGCCTTTGATGAGAATGGCGTATTTGTGTGCCTCCATCGACAGATTGTCGGTGAGCTTGAGCGCGGGCAGCATGTAGCCGAGATCGGTGGCAAACTGACGGCGAATGCCGGCGACGCGGCGGAGCAGGGGAGAATTGGCGCCGCCTTCGACCAGCTTGACTAGGCCGAGACCGACCTCGATAGCGAGCGGCTCCACTTTGAGCAGCGCTTCGGGATTGTCTTTTTCCGCGGCCTGTCGATTTTCCGACGTCGAGGCCTGCGCAGCAGCGTCGATTTTCCGACGATTCTTCTGCGTCCACGCATAACCTCCGATACCTGCGCCGACGGCCAGGAACGGGATTTTGGGAAGGCCGGGAAGCGCCGCGAGGGCGATCAGAACGCCGCCAGCGAGCAGCAGCGGCTGATACGAGCCGAAGATCTGCACGCGGAAATCCTTGCCGAGGCGGTCGTCTGAGCTCGCGCGCGTAACGATCATGCCGCCCGAAACCGAGATCATCAGCGCCGGCACGACCGTAACCAGGCCATCGCCAATGGTGAGAATTGTGTACGTCTGGAGCGCGTGCATCAGATCCATGCCGTGCTGCAGAACACCGATTAAGAAACCGGCGATGATGTTGATGCTGGTGATCAGGATGGCGGCCATGGCATCGCGTTGCGTGAAGCGGGATGCGCCGTCCATTGCGCCATAGAATTCGGCTTCGGCGGCGAGCGCCTTCCTGCGTTTGCGCGCCTCGGATTCGTCGATCAGGCCGGCATTCAGATCGGCATCGATGGACATCTGTTTGCCGGGCAATGCATCGAGCGTAAAGCGCGCCGTTACTTCCGAAATACGAACTGCGCCGTGATTGATGACGACGTACTGAATCGCGATGAGGATCAGAAAAATGACAACACCGACGATGTAATTGCCGCCGACGACGAACTGGCCGAAAGAGGAAATGACCTCTCCGGCGGCCGAAGTTCCTGTGTTCCCATTCAGCAGGATCAGGCGTGATGAGGAGACGTTCAGGGCGAGCCGGAACAAGGTCAGCATCAGCAGCACGGTAGGAAAGACGGTGAATTCGACCGGCTTGGTGATGTAGACCGATACCATCAGCACCACGATGGACAGCATGATGTCCACCGCGAGCAAGAAATCGAGCAGAAAGGGCGGCATCGGCGTGATGAGGGCGACGATGATGGCCAGGATGGCGATGGGTACGGCGAGGTCGCTAAAGCGGGACAGGGCACTGAGGTTCCAGCCTCCGCGTTGCGCGACGGGGGCTTGAGACACTGCGACTGCTTGCTGTGCTGCCATGCGAAAGCTGGGTGTTTGGGGAGGGTAAGGCACGCGGAGTGCCAAACGGTGGGGTGTGATTAGGATTAGGTGTGGGCGGAAGCTATTGTCCGCCCGGCAGGTTATTGCATAACCAGCACTCTCATTGCAGATCCATCAGGCCCGCCGTAATAGACGTGCTCGGTTGCCTTTACGAAATCGGATGCTTTGGCGGTGGGTATATTGAGAAACTGCTGCGGGTTGCGGTCGATCAGCGGAAACCAGGAGCTCTGAATCTGAACCATGACCCGGTGTCCAGTGCGGAATGTGTGGCAGATGTCAGGCATGGAGAACTCGACCTTGGCGGGCTTGTTGGGCGTGAACGGCTCAGGGTTTGACATGCTGTTCCGATATTTGCCGCGGAAGGGCTCGCCGCGAACGAGCTGCTGATAGCCGCCCATCTGGACTTTGGCGGGATCCGGCTCGGGGTTTGGGTAGTCGCCCGGATAAACATCGATGAGCTTGACGATGAAATCCGAATCGGTACCGCTGGTCGAGACTTTCAGTACCGGAGTGATCGGGCCAACGATGGTGATGTCGTGCGCGAGAG
>JAFARV010000427.1 GCA_019245255.1 Acidobacteriaceae bacterium
CGGCGGAGAGCATGGAACGGCTTCGGGGGCTTGACGTGCTGTTCCTGGATGCGTTAAGGCATAACCCGCATCCTACACATTCGACAGTAGAAGAATCGCTGCGAACGGTTGAAACGCTCAAGCCGGAACGCGCCTATTTCACGCACATTTCCCACGATCTGATGCACGAAGCGGTGGAAAAGCGGCTACCTCCAGGTGTGCATATCGCATACGACGGACTGGAGATACCGATCGGAAGATGCGATTGACATGAGGGACGTGAAGGTATTTCGTTCGGCAGCCGAGGCTCGGGAGCATTTTGCTCCGGCGGTGGTCGCGATCGGAAACTTCGACGGAGTCCACGTGGGGCACCGGGCGCTGCTGCGCGCGGCGGCGGAGCGTGCGGCGGCAGATGGCTTCGTTCCGTCAGTTTTGACTTTTGATCCCCATCCGGCAACCGTTGTGGCACCGGAGCGGAAGCCCGAAATGGTTTGCAGCCTTGACGAGCGTCTGCGACTGCTGGGCCAAGCCGGCGCCAGTCAGATTCTGGTGCTGCCTTTTACGCTCGAGTTGTCGCGTCTGTCACCCGAAGAGTTTGTGTCCGCCATCCTGGTGAACAGCATGAAAACGAGGGCGGTCATGGTCGGCGACGGATTTCGTTTTGGTTATCGCCAGGCGGGCGACATCAATACCCTGCGCGATCTGGGACGGAGATTCGGGTTTGTCTCACAGTTTCTAAAACCGGTGGTGGTGCGGGGCGAGGTGGTGTCGAGCTCCGCGGTTCGGCGGCACATCGCGGCGGGGAATGTGGCGCGGGCCGGCCGGTTGCTTGGCCGCTGTTTTTCGGTCATCGGGCCGGTGGTACAGGGGCACGGCGTCGGCTCTAAACAGACGGTTCCGACTTTGAATGTGCGCCCAGTGCCGGATCAGGTCCTTCCCCGGGGAGTCTTCGTGACGGAAACGTTTGAACACGGCGCCCAGAGGCGATGGCCATCTATTACGAACGTGGGTGTGAGGCCAACGTTCGGCGGAGATGAACTGACCATTGAAACGTATCTGCTTTCGCCATTAAACACCCAAACACCGGAGGCAATCGAAGTCGATTTTCGACATTTCGTCCGAGTCGAGCGGAAGTTCGTATCACCCGAGGAGCTTAAGGCGCAAATCGTCCGCGATGTCCGAGCAGCACAGACGTATTGGCGGCGCGTTCAGAGGTTCGTTGGCACAGAAGCCTCGATATACTGAGGAATACTTCCTAAAACCAAACTGGCCAAAACCAAACTGGAGGACACCTGTGGAACTCTCGCAAGGCAAGATCAAGCATTTGAATGCCCTGTCGGACAAAAACGGCGTGATCGCGGCCGCGGCGATGGATCAGCGCGGCAGCTTGCGCAAATCGATTGCCAGCGCCAAAGGCGTATCTCAGGATCAGGTCACGGATGACATGATGGCTGAATTCAAAGTGGCGGTGAGTAGAATTCTGACGCAGCACGCGAGCGCGATTCTGCTGGATCCTGAGTTTGGCATCCCCGCTGCGCATGCGCGTTCCAGGAATTCGGGTTTATTGCTTGCCTATGAAGAGAGCGGGTATGACAACACGAAGCCGGGCCGCCTACCGGATCTGCTACCGCATCTTTCGGTAAAGCGAATCAAGGACCTGGGCGCCGATGCAGTGAAAATCCTGATCTATTACACGCCCTTCGAGAAACAGGACATTAACGATATCAAGCATGCGTTCATTGAGCGCATCGGTGCTGAGTGTGAGACGTACGAGGTTCCTTTCTTTCTCGAATTTGTGGGCTACGATCCCAAAGGCGGCGATGAGAAGGGCTTTGACTTTGCAAAGAGGAAACCTGAAGTGGTGATTGGCTCGATGCAGGAGTTCACTAAACCTCAGTACAAGGTCGATGTTTTGAAAGTGGAAGTTCCGACCAATGCGGAGTTTGTGGAAGGGTCGAGCGTATTCAAAGGACAAGCTGCGTATTCGCGTAAGGAGGCGCTCGAATGGTATCGGCGAGCGGCGGACGTTGCGACGAAACCGTTTATCTATTTGAGCGCCGGAGTGGGGAACGCCCAGTTTGTCGAGTCTCTGAACATGGCGGCCGAAGCCGGTACGGACTACTCGGGCGTGCTGTGCGGGCGGGCCACATGGAAGGACGGCATCCCAGTGTACGCGAAGCAAGGTGTAAAGGCCCTCGAGAGCTGGCTGTCTGATGAGGGCGTAAAGAACATCAACGCCGTGAATGCCGCGATCAAATCAGCCAAGTCCTGGCACACGAAGTACGGCGTGACCGTAAACGCCTGACGAGCAGCGCAAGCTCGACATGCCGTTCGCTTTCATTCCCGAGGCAATCGAGGATTTTCGGCAAGGCAAGATTCTCATCGTGGTTGACGATGAGGACCGTGAAAATGAGGGCGACCTCACCATTGCCGCCGAGAAAATAACTCCGGAAGCGATCAATTTCATGGCGACGCATGGGCGTGGCCTGATCTGTTTGGCGCTCGATCCCGAGTGGTGCGACCGGCTTGACCTGCAGCCGATGTCATCAGTAAACACGGCGCGGTTCGGTACGGCGTTCTGCGAGGCGGTGGATGCAGCCGATGGCGTGACGACTGGCATTTCTGCCTACGATCGTGCACACACAATTCGCGTGGCAATGGATCCGTCTTCGCGTCCCAAAGATCTTGCCCGGCCCGGGCACGTATTTCCGTTACGCGCGCGTCCGGGAGGTGTGCTGGTCCGCGCCGGACAAACGGAAGCGGCGGTGGATCTCGCTCGTCTGGCTGGGCTCGCGCCCGGCGGAGTCATTTGCGAGATTATGAACCAGGACGGGACGATGGCCCGAGTCCCTGAGCTGACGGAGTTCGCCAGGCGCTATGGCGTGAAGATCATCTCAGTCGCCGATCTCATCCGCTATCGGACGCAGACAGAGAAGTTCGTTCGCCGCGACGCGCACGGAGTGATCCGGACCGCATACGGCGAATTCAAAACGCTTCGTTATGTAAGCAGGATTGACAACGAAGCGCATCTGGCTTTGATTCACGGCGATGTGGAGGGAAAGCTGGATGTGCTGGTTCGAGTTCAGTCGCGTTGTGTGTACGGCGATACCTTTCATTCGCTCGCGTGCGATTGTCACGACATGATCGCATCATCTCTGCGCGCCATTGTCGAGGAGGGTTGCGGTGTTCTCGTGTATCTGCATCAGACGGGCGCCGGGGTGCGTATGGCATGGCACGAGGGTGAGCACGAGATTGTCACTCACGGACGCACACGTCCCAATCTGATTCCCTCTGAGGGGCACAAGCCGGTACAGCACGAAGCGGGCGTGGGAGCGCAGATCCTATCCGACTTGGGTTTATCCACGATCCGGCTGTTGACAAACCAGCCGCGGAAAGTTGTCGGACTGGAGGGATTCGGGATTGAGATCGTGGCTCAGATACCCGTACCGGTGCGAATCGAAACGGAATCGGGTGTTCCCAGCACCTGATGCCGGTTCCGTTCAAAGTTCCGCGGTTTTATCCGATTCTCGATACGGCAGTTCTGAAGGCACATGGGTCCGCGCCGGCTGACGCCGCCGACGCGTTATTGAACGCCGGTCTAAGAATTCTGCAGTATCGGCATAAAGATCCCTGGACGCAATCTGACTATGACCACGCGGCGCACATCGCGGAGATGTGCCACAAAGCCGGAGCGTTATTTGTTATCAACGATCGAGCCGATTTTGCACACCTGCTGCACGCGGCGCTACACGTCGGGCAAGACGACCTACCACCGATTGCCGCGCGGCGGGTCATGAGCGATGAAGTGATTGGTCTGTCAACGCACTCGCGACGGCAGCTTGTGAATGGCGATCAGGAGCCGGTCGAGTATCTGTCGTTGGGGCCGATCTTTGCCACGGCTTCGAAGCTGAAACCGGACCCGGTGGTGGGGATTGAGGGGCTGAAAAAGCTCCGGCCTCTGACTAAGAAGCCGCTGGTGGCAATTGGCGGCATCACCGTCGAGAATGCGATGGACGTAATCGAGGCGGGGGCGGATTCTGTCGCCGTAATCTCGGGTCTCATGCCAGTGAAGACGCGAGTGCGCGAGTGGGTTCAGCTTTTCGGTAGAGATTAAAGCAGCCGATACTTGTGATTACTTGACAATTAGGCAAATTACAAACACGATACGACTCCGGTTTACAAAGAATTTACAAAACAAGCCTTGTGCGAACAAACAAGAATTGTGATAGTGCTCGTAGCTCATGAGGCCGTTCAGGACGGCCCATGATCATTACTCGGGGCAACAACCCGAGAGAAGGAGAGCCAAGTGAATTCAAACTGCGCAAGACTTCGAATTTGCCGTGCGCCCGGTACTGTGACGTACGGCTGGATTCTACTGGCGCTGATGGCAGTGGCACCTTGCGCGCTGAAGGCGCAGATGAGCTGGTCTGCCACTGTAGGAGCGGAAACCAACGATGAGGCGGAACAGGCGAACGCCTTTCTGCCAAACGAGCTTTGGGTCCACGAACGTGACAGCATTACCTGGACATTTGGTCCGGTAAACGAGATCCATACGGTGACATTTCTTACTCCGGGACAAGTACGTCCGTCCTTCACCGCAGGGTGCCCGGGCACGACCCCTAGCGGCAGCAGCTTTAACGGTACGACGTGCGTGAATAGCGGAGCTCTTTCGAACAAGGCGACTTACAGCGTAACCTTTCCGACGGCCGGAAATTACAAGCTGGTTTGCCTGGTTCATGCAGATATGAATGGCGTGGTGCATGTCCTTCCAATGTCGGACACACTGCCGCATGACCAGGCCTTTTACAATCAGCAGGGGCTTGACGAGGCAAGAGACCTGCTGAATGACGTCGATAATCCGTTTGAGGAAGTAGCAGATTTCCCGGCGAGAGAAAACGCGGTTCTGATGATTGGAGAACTCGTGGCTACGGCGGGAGGACGGCAGTATCTCTCAATTGTGCGATTTCTGCCGTGGACGATTAGGATTCGTGCCGGCCAGACAGTTGAATGGATGAACACGGACCCGACGGAGCCACACACGGTAACGTTTGGCACAACCAGCGTAGCGCCAGCGAACGTGACCACGGCGAATGATGGCGCGCTACAAGGGACTGTCACTTCTACCACGTCGGTCGTCAGTTCCGGCGTCTTGCAAGCGGCGCCTCAGGACCGGGTGGGTTTGGGGCAATCGCCCCCGGGCAAAACCAGGGTTCGCATTACGTTCCCCCAGCCAGGCACATACAATTACATCTGCGCCATTCATGCCGGCCTGGGCATGAAGGGAACAGTTATTGTAAGACCGTAACAGGAGAGATGAACAACGGCATATGCGAGCGCGGCATCCGGCGGTTTATGTAGTTACATTGTTGTTCGCGCTCGCAATGCTTTCGGTTGGCGCGGAATACCGCGGCGGACTGGTCTCACCACCGTTGCCCAAACCGAACTTTACGCTTACGGACACATCGGGGACCCTATTTGACTTCCGCGCAAGGACCGATGGATATGTGACTTTGTTATTTTTCGGGTACACGCACTGCCCGGATATGTGCCCGCTACAAATGTTTACGGT
>JAFARV010000434.1 GCA_019245255.1 Acidobacteriaceae bacterium
TTCGGGTTCAAAGCGGCATTAGAATCATAGAGTTGCTAGTGCCCTTCGATTCCGAAGGTCGCAAACGAACGTGCCGCCAAATGATGCGAACTTCGGAATCGGGGCACTACAGCGGTTCCCGCTGGATCTGAATCGCTAGGATTCGCGCTGGCCGCAGTTGGGGGCCCGGGAGTGCGTAAATTACTACAGACGTGCCGACTATGCCTCCAAATGACCGGGAACCGCTTTAGTGCCCTTCGATTCCGAAATTCGCACCCGCGCGGCGCAAAGTTGAGCGAACTTCGGGACCGAGACACCAGCGGGGGGCGTGAAATGGCGAAGAACGTAACGATCTACGGCATCAAGAATTGCGACACGATGAAGAAGGCGCGCGCCTGGCTCGAGGCGCACCGGGTCGCCTACGATTTTCACGATTATAAAAGCGCCGGCATTGCGCGCGGCGCGCTCGAAGACTGGGTCCGCGCGGTCGGCTGGGAGACTTTACTCAACCGCTCGGGCCGTACCTTCCGCGCCCTGCCCCCGAAGGATCAGGAAGGCTTGAGCGAGAAGAAGGCGCTCGCGTTGATGGCCGCGCAGCCTTCCATGATCAAACGGCCGGTGCTCGACATCGGCGGCAAGCTCCTCGTCGGCTTCAAGCCGGAGCAATACGAGAAGGCTTTCGGGAAGGCGCAGTAACGGCCGGAGCGCGCCCTTGCCTTGGCCGGCCGGAACCTCTAGCTATCCCGGCGCGCGCCCGTAGCTCAGCTGGATAGAGCACCAGACTACGAATCTGGGGGTCAGGAGTTCGAATCTCTTCGGGCGCGCCACTTGATCTCACGGTCTTGATGTAGGTCGCGGCGTGCCGATCGCGATTTCTAGGCCGTTAACTTTCCTGTCGTCACCCGAAAGCTGCTGACAAGCGACAAAGCTCGGTGAGCTTGCAGCGACTCGAGTTCTCCGCAACAGGAGATGCCAATGACTGCCAAGCGGTTGGTCGTCGACAGCAGTAGATTGCAGTCGGCCGAGTTGCGCGAGTTCCTCAGTGCGCACACAACGAACATGGCTGTGCTGCCGGATTTCGCCTGGTTCGAAGTCTATAAACAGGAGTCCGTCGAAGCGATCCTCGGCCTCCTCTCAGTTCTTGGCAATTTTCCCGAGCAGATCATCCTCTTGAGATCTGGAGGAGAAATTGCGCGACTTAATCTTGGCCTTTCCAGCGGGATCGAGGCCATGGAGCAACGGGACGTCGCGCACTTGATCCGTGGGATGGTCGATATCATCAACGGGCCTCGAGGCGACGATCCAATCGTTCTGCGACAATTGAAGGACCGGTGGAGCGCTGCTGCTGTCATTGTCTCAGGTATGCATGAGGGAGCGATCGACATCGTGACATCGCTTCCCGAGATGTCTGCGCAGATATTCTCGCAACGAGAAGTAAGGATTATCCGCACCAATGGCGCCTACACCAATCAGATGTTCGCCAGTATTTTTGGTGCCAGTGAGCAGATATGGGAAACCCTCGCCGAGGGGCACGGCTTGCAGTGGCGATCGGTACTCCGCGCTCACATTACGAGCGCTTACCTTTTCCGGTACGCGCTCGGCATTGTCATCTACCTCCTTTGGTGGATAAGGACTGGCAGTCCGAAGTTGGAGCGCATCGATCGGATACGAAACGACCTCATCGACCTGAGCTTCGCCGTCTATGGGACCTACTACGACGGGTTTCTCACGGCCGACCGTAAAGCGGAATGGATGTTTCTGAATCTGTCGCGGGCCCTCGCAGCCACGCGTCCGTGGGATTGTAAGTGCTGATATGATATCGAGAATGACCTCTCTAAAAGCCCTTTCCTTGGCCAATCGTGTAGGCCTTGTCATCCCCCTGATTCCACGATGGGTACGCCCCATAGCTCTGTATGGCTACCGCCGGGCCCACGCGAGCCCTCGGCCGTCTTGGTCGACTGTTGACGCCACTCGGCAAGTGGGGCACGCATTGCAGGGCGACAGCATCAGTCAGGCGATCCAGTGCGAGTTCTGCAAGCATTGGTACATCATGCCATGTACGGACAGCGAACAAGAAAAATGTCCGAACATGATTTGGCTACGGTCGCAGGGAGCGGTTCCTGCGCAGCAGTCTTTTCGGCACCACTACATTCCACAGTTCTATTCTAAGCGCTGGGGCGGTGAGGATTTCAAGATCACCGAGTTCAGCCGTCCTTACAAGACGCTGCAAGCCAGACAAGTGTATCCCGTTCAAACCGGTTTCGTTGATCGACTTTACGAAATGAAAGGAGTTCCGGCTTCAGCCGCGCAAAAGATCGAAGATGGATTCATGAAACCGGTGGATTCTCATGCGGCCGTTGCCCTGGCGCTGCTCGAAAAGGAAGATTCCCGCATTAATACG
>JAFARV010000671.1 GCA_019245255.1 Acidobacteriaceae bacterium
AGAGCTTCCGCGGAGTTCTTACCGGAGTGGTAGCGCAGCAGATAGTTCAATGCGACCGGCCGCGGAAATTTTGGAGCGGAGTCGAAGCCGCCCCAACGGATATCGAACGATCGCCGGAATTGATGAAAGGCGGCGCCGAACAGCTCATCATTGATGTCCTCGCCGGTGTGAGCAGAGCGTGTGATCGCTGTGAGCTGATCAAGTACGTTGACGGTCGCGGCTTCGATCCGGTCCCGCTCGGTACGCCAGGCATTGGCAAGATGTTGAAGGAGGGAGAGAAATCCAGGACGGCCGTAACGCGAATCCGGCGGGAAATAAGTTCCGCCAAAGAATGGCCGCAGTTCGGGTGTGAGCCAGACCGACATGGGCCATCCGCCACTACCCGTCGAGGCTTGCACAAACAGCATGTAGATGCGGTCAACATCGGGCCGTTCTTCACGATCGATCTTGATGGGCACAAAGTCGCGATTCAGAACCTCCGCAACACGCTCGTCTTCAAACGATTCGTGCGCCATCACGTGGCACCAATGGCATGTGGAGTAACCGATCGAGAGAAAAATCGGCTTATCTTCCCGCCGAGCCTTTTCAAATGCCGCCGTTCCCCAAGGGAGCCAATCGACGGGATTATGCGCGTGTTGGCGTAAATACGGACTCTTCTCGTCGATCAGGGCGTTGGTGTGCATCCAGTTTTAGTGTCTCAACGGCGACGACTTACAAGAACAAGAGCCCAGTGCGCCCGGTAAACCGGGCGCACTGGGCTCTTGCTCAAATCGCGCTGTGATGCTGCTGCTGTTAGCGGCTGGTGGCGCTAAAAGCGGTATCGGAATCGGAAGTCGAACAATCAGAGCTCCAGACAGCTCTATCGGCTTCGGTATCTGAACTACTCCAGACCGCTCTGGTTCCCCATACACCTTGTGAACTCCAGACTGCCCGGAAGCCGGAAACGGAACTACTGCTCCACACGGCCCTCGAACTCCAGACGGCCCGGTTAGCGTTAACCACCGCAGTCCCCCAGACGGTCTGCGTGCCCCAAGCGCCCGGCGTGCCACCGATTGCCCGGCCTGCGTACACATCCGTGTCATCCCAGGTGGAGGAGGGATCGTAAGTTAGGTAAACGTTTCCGGAGGTTGAGTCGTACGTTGCTGTCGGGGACATAGCGGTACCCGTTGCGAGATCTTTATTGGCCAGCGCTGCCGCAACGTCAAGGTAACCAGCGCCGATGGTCATGATGTCGTATTCACTGACGAACGTCTGACCGGTGACCGGATCTACCGCTGTGCTTGACTGCGGGAAGGTTTTGTAAGCGGTCTTCATCAGACGAGCTTTCACCTGGTCGGGAGTGAGAGAAGGCTGACCCTGCAGGAGGTCAGCCACTGCGCCGCTGACGACGGGTGTGGCCATGCTGGTGCCATTCAGCATCAGGAAGCTAGAGGAGGCAGCGGTGCTTCCGGTCATTTCGTAGTAAGAGAGAGGAACGGCATTTTGTGAAACCGCAGCAAGCGTTGAGCCTGGAGCGAGTAGCGATACAACGTGATTACCCGGCGCGACGATGTCGGGCTTGACGACATGATCGACTGCCGACGGCCCCTTTGAACTGTAACTCGCAATGAGGTCATCCGTGCGCGGGTACGTTCCCATGGCCTTCATTGCGCCCACTGTGATCACGTAGGGATCATTGCCGGGTGCCTCGATGGTGCCGTAGCCATCGTTGCCGACGGAATTGTCGCGGCCATCATTACCGGCTGCGGCAACCACAACGATGCCGGCTTTCCAGGCGGCTTCAACCGCCTGACAAAGGGGATCCTGAGTATAGCTTTCGTAGATGGGCCGGCCCAGAGAGAGATTGATGACGCGGATGTTATACCGCTGCTTCAGAGCAATCGCCCGTTCTATGGCCTGCATAACCGAGCTGTCGGTTCCGTTGCCATTCGCGTCTAGAACTCGGAGATTGACCAGGGCCGAATTCGGCGCGATGCCGACGAGTGAGCGGGTGCAGTTGAAGCACCGAGAACTTATCCCGTTCCCGGCGATTATGCCCGCGACGTGCGTGCCGTGCCCGTACTGGTCGGTTCCGTTACCACCGGTGAAATCCTCGGTGTACACCACACGGGGGAGTAGGCCGAGGATGCTGAGATCGGGACGCGGATCAATGCCGCTATCGATAACCGCAACAGCCACTCCGCTACCGGTTAATCGGGCCTGCCAGGCGGCGCTTGCGTTCACAGCGGCGGCGGAATAGTCAAGGTTGCCGGCCAAGGGTCGATCCGGGGAGATGTAGACGACATTGGGATCGCTGGCGAGAGATGGTAACGCCGACGCAGGCATGGTATATACCGCCGCATGGAGCACATCGAACACCAGGTTGACGACTCCGCCAAGAACGCCTCCAACGGAGCCCAAGACGCCGCCGAGCAGCCCTCCATTCTGAGCGGTGGGTAACGTTGCACTG
>JAFARV010000709.1 GCA_019245255.1 Acidobacteriaceae bacterium
GCTGAATCGACGCTGGAAATCCGGCGATGTTATCGAACTGGAACTCCCGATGCCAGTTCGCCGCGTGCTTGCTGCCGAGGAGGTCGAAGCCGATCGCGGGCGAGTTGCCCTCCAGCGCGGGCCCATTGTGTACTGCACCGAGTCGCCTGACAATCCGCAGCTAGGCATCACCGACATGGCGCTCGCGCGGGAGGCCACGTTTAAGACTGAGTACCGTTCGGATATGCTGAACGGTACGCTAGTCATCAAAGGTGTCGCCGCTCACAAATCGAGCGATGGGCGGACGATAGCAGAAAAAGAATTCACTGCAATTCCATATCACGCGTGGGCAAACCGCGGCGACAGTAAAATGATCGTCTGGATGCAGGACGCCATTGCCTGAGACGCTGTTAAGGGTCACAGCAAAAGCAAGCTCCGTAAAGGCTCAAAAGTAAACCAGACAACACATCGCATCGCAGCCGCTCGGGATGGAGTAACGAGCCACTGCCGATTTAGCTTTGCTGACGAATTCACGCACCTCCTTGCTCTGCACCCTCGTCAAACGGTAAGGTTCTCATGCCATTGAAGCATGTCGTTCGGTGTACGGCCTGTTTAGTCAGCGGTTTGATTTTGATCGGCATCTCTGCGCGAAGTCCAGCATGGGCGCAGGAATCCGGGGCAACATCCAGCGAGAAGCAGCAGGCGGCTGAGACCGGGGCTCCTCGCGGCGAAAACCCTGTCGAGTCATCACCTAAGCGAATCTTCGGGATTATTCCGAACTATCGCACATTCCCGAGCCTGGAGCACTATGAACCGCTTACCACGCCGCAGAAATTCAAAATCGCTTCGCAGGATACGTTTGACCGCGGTACATTCATCCTGGCAGTCTTCTTTGGCGGCCAATCAGATCTGGCGCGATCAAACCCGTCTTTTGGCGATGGAGCACCTGCATTCGCTAAGTATTTCGCCACATCTTACGCCGACTTCGCAATCGGCAATTTCATGACGGAGGCGATTTACCCGAGCCTGTTGCATCAGGATCCGCGGTACTTTCGCAGAGGCACCGGCCGCAGCTTGTCCCGTATCGGTTACGCGACCCAACAAATATTTTGGACACATATGGATGGAGGTGGCGAAAGGTTCAATTACTCGGAAATAGTAGGGAACGCGACAGCCGTTGCTATTTCGAACGCGTACTATGAGGAATCCCGCACTGCCTCTGATGCCGTCGTTAAACTGGGGACACAGGTTGCGGTTGACTGGGCGGCTAACGTTTTGAAGGAATTTTCCCCGGATATTTATCGGAAGTTTCGACATAAGCGAAACAAGGAATGAGGTAGAAGACACCGGGTCGCTGCGTTCGGGTTCTCGTAGCGCGTGCCCCACTACTCCATTTTGAGCGCCACTGTGGGATCAATGCGCGACGCACGCAGTGCGGGCACATAGCTGGCCGCTGCCGCGATCACGAGTAGAAATAATGGGATCAGTACAAATGTAAGAGGATCAATCGGGCTGATACCGAATAGAGACTTACTAAGTGCTTGCGATGTAACTGCGGCCCCGCATAGCCCTCCGACAACGCCGCCAATTGCGGGCTTGAGACCCTGTTTGAGCATCAGCCCACGGACATCGCTCCCATCAGCCCCCAGTGCCATTCGAATGCCGATTTCGTTCCTTCGCTGAGAAACGGCATACGAGAGAACTCCGTAAAGTCCCACCGCTGCCAGAAAGAGAGCAAGACCGGCGAACGCGCCGAACAACAGCATACTAAAGCGACGATCGGCCGTCGAGTTGTTGAGAATCTCATTCATGGTTCTGACATCGAACACTGCGAGATCCGGGTCCAGTTTCTTTACCGCGTCGCGCGCCGAAACAGCAACCGCAACCGGATCTGCGGATGTCTGCAAAACAGCGTACATGTCGGTGTTCCGGCCATCCAGAAGAGGCCTATAGAACGTCGGCTCAACTTCCTTATCTAAGCGGGTCAGCACATCGCCGACGACCCCGATGATTTGATATCGGGGAGCGGGCAAGCCTGTAATCTTCTCGTTCTGCTGATCCGCCTCAATTTCGATACGTTTTCCGATCGGGTCTTCGCCGCCAAAAAAGTGTTTTACGAAGGATTCGCTGACGACCAACTGCCCCGTCTTGGGGTGCGCTTTATCGAATCCGATCCCGTCGCGTTGATTAAACACGCGTCCCCGTAACAGCGGGATCCCGGCAGCAGCGAAATACTGCGGATCCGCCTCACGCGCGAGCGCGTCAGGCATGTGATTCGGATTGTGCGGCTTGCCCTCGATCCAGAAAACCAGATCATTGCAGTGCCCATCCGCGGGTGCGCAGGACACGAGCCCAGCATCCAGAACGCCCGGTATCGTTTGGAGATTCGATGCCATCTGACGCGCAAACGCCGAGACACGCTCCGGCTCTTTGTATGTGGTGTCTGGGAGCGACACTGCCAACGTCAGCGTGTGATCAACACGAACGCCTGGCCGAACCTGGTACAGTGCTGAAAAGCTACGCAGCAGTAAGCCTGCCGAAATCAGGAGCACAA
>JAFARV010000814.1 GCA_019245255.1 Acidobacteriaceae bacterium
CAGAGCCGACTGGGCTTCCTCAACGGCCTCACGGATACGGCCGGATATGCGGTACAGTTCGGCAATATCTTTGACCAGGAAAGACGCGTTCGGGTCCTCCTTCATGGCCAGGCGATAGTTATCGATTGCCTTGTTTATGTAATCAGAACGGTTTCCATAAGCCTGAGCAAGCTCTTCATAGAGATGGCCAAGAGAAAAATGGTAATAAGCCGAAGCCTGGGTCGACTCTTGATTGACCGGCGCCGGCGCAGCGGGCCTTGCACTCAGGACCGGTGCTCCAATAAGGAGAGCCAATGAGAACAGAAGGGCTGTGCCCGGGGATTTAAAGTAGGGATAAGGCATCGGACCGCGTAGATTGCGCGCTGGGAGCTTTCGGACTCAATACAAGTATATCGTCCATTTGGTGCGATGCGGCTGAGAGCGCAAGAGTTTCCACAGCTTGGCGGTGCAGCGTGCTCGTGATAGCCGTCGCAGGACCCACCGGATCAGGAAAAAGCGAGCTTGGGCTGGCCATTGCTGAGGCATTCAAGGGAGAGATCGTTAATTACGATTCCGTCCAGGTGTACCGCGGCCTGGATATCGGCTCCGCCAAATTGCCCGCAAGCGCCCGGCGAGGGATTCCTCACCACTTGATTGATGTCCTGGATCCGATCGCGGATCTTACGGCAGGAGCCTACGCGCGAATGGCTCGCGGAGTCTTGACCGAGGTTTGGGGACGCGGGCGTCTCCCGATTCTCGTCGGCGGTACGGGTTTTTATTTGCGCGCGCTGCTGGATGGGCTCTCCCCCGCCCCGGAGCGCGATCCGAAGCTCAGGTCACGCTTAGCCGTTATCGCTGTGCGCCGGCCGGGAGCGTTGCACCGGTTTTTGCGCTGCGTAGATCCTGACGCGGCGAGGCGGATCCATGCCAATGACCTCCAGAAACTGATCCGCGCGATCGAGATGACCACTCTCGCCGGACGACCGTCGAGCGTAACCCAAACTCTGCCGCGGCACAAGCTGGAAGGGTTTTCGGTCCTTAAGCTGGGACTGGCTCCCGATCGCGCGCAACTGCGGGATCGACTTAATACGCGGGCGATCCGGATGTTCGAACAAGGGCTCGTGGAAGAAACGCGTCGGCTGCTAAACAACGGTGTTCCAGCTAACACCAAGGCACTGCAATCGCTAGGCTACAAACAGGCACTCGCAGTTCTGAGCGGAGCGACAAGTGTCGAACACGCCATTGCGGAATCTCAGGCACGGACGCGGCAGTATGCAAAGCGGCAATTCACATGGTTTCGTGCCGATCCTGAGGTGCACTGGCTCCATGGCTTCGGCGCCGAACCCGGGATCCAGCAGGAAGCGCTGCGGCAGGTGGCAAGCTTCCTTGGGGTAGGCTGAAGGCGTGCTGAAGCAGTTCTTGCCATTTTGTTTATTTCTCTTAGCAGCGGCTCCGGCGCGCCCGGCAAGCGTGCTGATTCTGCGCTTTTACAACAACTCTGAATTTCCCGACTTGAACTGGGTTGGTGAGAGCATCGCGGACACTTTGATGACCGAACTCGGAGGCGCCAATGAAATCGTATTTAGTCGCACGGTGCGCGCTGATGCATTGAAGCGCCTGTCGCTTCGTCCGGACGCCAATTATACGAAGGCTAGCGTAATGCGATTAGGCCAGTCTTTGGATGCGGACTATGTCTGCTTTGGCGGCTTCGATATCACCCTTCCCAGCCCCGATGCTGCGGTGAAGGATGCCAACCTGCACATCGCCGCGCGCTTTATCGATCTTCGTAAATTGCACGATGGGCCGGAACTGTCGGAGACCGGCAAGATCTCGGAACTATCACGGCTCCAAGAACATCTCGCGTACCTGACCATCAAGTATTTGCAGCCAAATACAACCATGAAAGCCGAAGATTTGATGTCGCCGGAGAAAACCGTGCGGCTCGATGCCGAGGAGAGTTACGTTCGCGGGCTTCTGTCAAGCAATCGCGAACAGAAGCAGAAGTGGTTCACGCAGGCGGCGGCCCTGCAGCCGAACTTTCCGGGTCCGGTTTTTGAGTTGGGGAAACTGGCACTGGAACAAAAGCAGTACGCACAGGCGATCACTTGGCTACGGCGTATCCAACCCAGCGATCCAAATTTTGCCGAAGCGCGTTTCAAGATGGGGCTCGCCGCCTACGATTCAGGCGATTACCCAGCCGCTGTCGCCAGTTTCAACGAAGTTGTTAAGACTTACCCGTTAAGTGAGATTTACAACGATTTAGGGGCCGCTGAGAATGCTCTCGGCCATACCGCTGCCGCAACTGAGGATTTCAGGAAAGCGCTCGAGAGCGATCCTGACGATTCCACTTATCTTTTTAATTTGGGCACGGCGCTCCTGAAGAGTGAAGCCTACCAGGATGCGGCGAAACAGTTTCAACAGGTGCTGACGTCTGACCCCGACGATGCCGAAGCGAGCGACCTGCTCGATCGGGCAACACGCCGGGAACCGCTTGCGTCCGGCAAGGTACCCCCGCAACGCTTGAAGAACAGCTTCGATGAAACTGCATTTCGGCAACTTAAGGCGGTTTTACAGCCCGGCGGATGAGCACTGTCGGAATTTTTGTGCCATTCTAGACATGCTTGTTCTGCGGACGTGAATTGGATAAAATTCTGGTTGCGGAAATGATCCGAATCGAGTCCGCCAAGGCGCCGTTCACGTCCCCGCGCGTTGCGTTTCAGGCAGTAACCGCCTTGGGGCGTGCTGACGCCATGGGATTACTGCCGCCAGACGAACACATCGAAACCCTCGATTTGCCTTCTTTCCGCAGGGCCGTCCGCCACATTCACCGTGCCGGTATCGCTCGGAATATCCAGTTGGATCTCACCGATGTCTCGGCACCCAATCTGGAGCGCACTTTGGAACACTTAAATCTCGCGCTTGAGGAGTCACCGGCCCCGGAGTTCGAATGGAATCGCCTTGCCGAGGTGCTTGGGCTGGAACTCCTGGGTCGGCTCCTGGGTATCTCGGGAAGCAGCGTCCGCCGATACCGCGCGAATGCGCGAACCACTCCGGACGATGTCGCGGACCGATT
>JAFARV010000849.1 GCA_019245255.1 Acidobacteriaceae bacterium
CTGTTCCACCCCTAACGGCACGAATCCTTGCCGCAGAACCGTGACTCCGGAGAGGAGAAGACGGATGAGATGCATGACATGCTTCCACCGGAACTGCCCCTGATTGCGAAGATCCTGCTCTAATTTTTTGAACTGTGAAAGCACATAGGCGTTATATGTTCGATGCACATGCTGCGACAAGAAAATGTGGCGTATTGCTAAGAGTTCCTGCGCAACGGGAGTGGAGAATTCCACCAGCGGGGAGTAGAGGCACTCAAGTGCATTCGGGTTCGCCTTCAGCGCAAGCCGGAGGAATTTCTCGAGCTCCCAATATACTTCCTCATTGTCGTTTTCGAGCTGTAGCGGTACGCCCGCGAGAGACCATTCTAAGTCGGCAGGAGGCAAATAGAATCCGCGCCGGTCAACATCCGAGGTTTCCGTCGCCAATCCATACGCGGTCGATCCCACGATGCACCGGTAAGCCACGAACCTATCCAATTCGGAATGATCGACCTGGCCGGGAATGACCTCCTGATCTTGTCGAAAGATCGTCAGATCCGCACGCCTGAAACTTGCCTCCTCGCCATCAGGGAATCTCACTCTATAGGCGTTCTCGAGCGCCGCGGGTGCATGGACAATGAGGCCAACGCGGCGATCATGCCTGCTTACAACCTTAGTTCCCTTGGGAATGATCAGATGGAACTGCTGAGATCGAGTGGGCATTCCTTTAGCGCACGATTCTCGTCAATTCCAATCCCTTCCCAATCGGCAAGGTGATGGATTCCGTTCCTGGCTGGCAGCGGACGTGGGCCACATAATCCGTCATCGAATGCGACAGAATGTTATCCGCGACCACAAAGCCACCCGCCGCAATCCGCAGCATGTCGAAAAACCGTATGTAGTCCGCCTTCTCGCAGTCGATAAACGCGAGGTCGACTTCCGAATCATTGGGCAGCACTGCTGCCGCGTCGGCGCAGATGTAGTCGACAAAGCGCTCGAACATGAGCCTCTTGATCGTTGCTCGCGATTCAGCCTGGCGTTCTGGCTCAATCTCGATTGAAATAAGCCGGCCGTCTATCTGGCACGCCGCAGCCGCCATCGCGATCGTCGAAATGCCGCTTGAACCGCCAATTTCCAGCGTCCGCTTCGCACCGAGAGACACGATCAGACGATATAGAAACTCCGCACTGATTGGCTCTAAATTCCGGTGCCGGGCGGGAAGGGGCAATCCATGCTCGTCCTGCTCCAACTTCCGGCGCCACAGCGCGTCAATCGCGTTTTCTTCCAAATAGCTAAACATGTGCGCCCGCTACTCATGGGACAGAATACATCCGCGATTACCGTAAATCGCCCAAGAATTCCGATCCCGGCTTCACTCCAGTAACTAGCAAAAAGTCCCGCGCCCTTGTACACGCGACATAAAGCAGATGCCGTTCCGTGTTATAGACCTCTTCGAGGTCCGCTTCATCCGCTACGGTTTCAATGCGCTGTTGCGACGGAATCACCTCGTCGTCGCAAGCCATCACGACAACCGCGCGAAATTCCAGACCCTTCGCGACATGCATGGTGCTTACAGCCACGCGCCCGCTGACGGCTTCAACGTGCTCATCAAGTACCTTGAACGGCAAACCTGCCTCCGAGATAGCGGCCTGCGCCCTGCTCAGTTCCGGTTCCGATCGAACGAAGACTCCGATCTCATGTGGCAGCACACCGTCAGCACGCCGGGCCATCAGCCATTCCGCCACGGCCTTGGTCTCAGCTTTCTCCGTCGCGATCACCTGGATATTCGGGGGCGCGCCATTGAAGACGGAAATGGTTCCCTTCCGGTCATCACTATTGCCGTCGACGTCGGAAACTTGCGGCGCAAGGAGCTTGTCCGCCTGCGTGCGAATCTGATGTGACGTTCGGTAATTGATCTTCAATGTTGCGGAGCGGCCTCGCACATCGATGCCGAGCGCTTTCCAGGAAAACGGCTGCTGAAAAATTCGTTGACCAAGATCGCCCGCGAAAAACAATGCATCCGGCTTCGATCCACCTATTGCGGCTAGAAACTGCAGTTGAGCAATGCTCACGTCCTGAGCCTCGTCAATTACAGCGAAATCGAACGGCGGCCGTGATGTCTCCGCAATTCGTGCGGCTAAACGGACGAAGATCTCCGGATAAGTAACCAGCCCGCGCGACTTCATGTCCGTGCGTACACGGTCAAAAATCGACCAAAGAACGGCGCGCTGCTTTTCCGGCAGGCGCGTCTTCCGACCCAGCCGGGGAACGGCCCGATACGCTTCCCATGAACTCACCTGCCGGGCGTCCACCACCTGTTCCCATTCAGTGCAGAGGAAATTCAGCGGAAACTTGTGCCCGCCCACCGCGCTCGATGCCTCGCTGATGAATTCCTGAACGGTCGTTGAATCCGCAATTTGCGGCCGCCCGAAACTCAGTTCATACAGCCGCCGCCCAATCGAGTTCATGGCGTGGACTTCTACTCGTTCGCCCAAACGCGGCTCATTACTGATCAGGTAACGCAGCTTCGTCCGCAGCGCATTTGCCAGCGCATCGGAAAACGTGGCCAAGAGGACCCTCGCGTCTTCGTTCTTGCGCGCCAGAAACACAGCGCGATGAAGAGCCACGATCGTCTTGCCCGTGCCGGCAGATCCCATGACCCGAGCAGGCCCGTGGTAACTTCGCTCTACCAGTTGCCTCTGCGCAGGATGTA
>JAFARV010000013.1 GCA_019245255.1 Acidobacteriaceae bacterium
AACATCCGGTGTTGAAGTTCAAGCAGGGACCGTACTCGTATCTGATTGAGCGGCGCGGCAACGAAAGCGTTTACTCGGTCTCGGAGGGGTCGAAGACTTTCAGCGCAAGTTTGAGATACGCAGTCGGTTTGGGATCGGCCGGTCAAACATATGTTTATGAGAACGACGGGGTCCTGTACGAGAGTTACGTCAGCTTTTACCGGGAGATCAATGGCCTCGACATCACGTTGGGCGACCAGAATATCCGTCCGGCCACGCTGATGGAAGCGGCGGGGCGCGCGCTGGGGCAAAGGGAGGTGAACCTATGCTTCAGTTGTCACTCAACCAATGCCGTGACGGACCGTTTCCACCCCGAAACCCTGATTCCCGGCGTTCAATGCGAGCACTGTCACGGCGATACTACGAACCACTTGGAGGGCCTGCGGAAGGGCGATCCGAACCTGTTTGCAATGAAGGATCTGCGTGGGATGAGCGCGGACGAATCGACGCACTTCTGCGGACAGTGTCACCGGACGTGGGAGCAAATTGCCAGCAACGGACCACACGGCCGGGCAAACGTCCGTTTTCAACCGTACCGGCTGACCAACAGCAAGTGCTTCGATCCCGACGATAAGCGGATCAGCTGCCCGGCGTGCCACGATCCGCACCGGGAAATAGATCGCGTGTCTGTCGACTACGATTCGAAATGTCAGGCGTGTCATGCGGGCGGGAAGCCGGGGGCTAAGCCGTGCCCGACCGCTGGGCGGAACTGCTCGTCGTGTCACATGCCCAAAATTGAATTGCAAGGCGGGCACCACAAGTTCACCGATCATGAGATCCGAATCGTACGCGCTGGTGAGCGATATCCGGATTAAACGCTTACGTACCGATGCCCTTGGCCATTCCAGTTAGCGATTAAGTACTAACTAGTACGAACCCCGTACCGAATTAGTTCGTCCCATGACCAAAATCCGCCTTCTCGATCAAGAATCCTATTGAATCGGTCGGTAGATGGATGATACTATCCTCCGTAAGTTGTAGTTTATTTCCCTTAGGGGGTCAGACTTCCATGTTTCAGAGGTCAAGCTGGGTTCTTGCACTCAGTTTGTGTTCGCTTGTCGCCTTCGTGCCGAAGGCAGAAGCGCAAACCGTGACCGGCACGTTGACAGGTACCGTTGCGGATGCGTCGGGAGCCGTGGTGCCGGGCGCAAGAGTAGCCATGAGAAACCAGGCGAGTGGGGACGAACGGACCACCATCTCAAATACGGATGGGTTCTTCTCTATCTCAGCCGTTCAACCGGGCGACTATGAAGTGGTCGTCGAGGCGAAGGGATTCCAAAGATGGCAGACGACGGGACTCCACTTCGATCCGGGTGACAAACGGAACATTCCCAATATCAATCTGCAAGTTGGGTCGGCCACGGAAACGGTAACGGTTACTGGTGCGGCCGAGGACGTTACGCCGGTTGACTCGGGCGAGAAGGCGGTTGTAATCGGCCAAAACCTGCTGCAGAACGTGCAGATCGTAGGTCAGAACGCTGCGGAATTCATCAAGATTCTGCCGGGGTTCGCGATGACGGGTCAATTTTCGAACACGTCGAGCTTCGATGGCCAGGTGCAAAGTACGGGGCGCGGACCGGTTGGCAGCTTCTCAGCGAACGGGCAGAGAACGGCGGCGCTTGACATTACGTCGGATGGTGCGCACGTTGTCGATCCCGGCTGTAACTGCGGCCAGGCGGTGAACACGGTGACGGATATGACGGCGGAACTGAAGGTTCTCACGTCGAATTTCTCGGCGGAGAACTCGAAGGGGCCGATCGTGATCTCGAGCGTAGGTAAGGCGGGAGGTTCCCAGTTCCATGGCGAGGCGTATCTCTATGCCCGCAACTCGGTCTTTGACGCGAACGACGCCTTCAATAACTCGCAAGGTATAAACCCGATCACAGGCCAGAAGGTCACTCCTAAGCCAGACACCTACTATTACTACCCGGGCGCAAACCTCGGCGGTCCGGTGGTAATTCCGGGGACTAATTTCAACAAAAACCACGACAAGCTGTTCTTTTTCGTGGGCTACGAGTATTACAAGCAGCAAACGCAAGATCCGTCGCACGACATTTTCAATTCCTTCGTCCCGACGCAACAGATGCGAAACGGCGATTTCAACACCGCCTACATCAAGAGCTACCTGGGAGGAACGAATCCTGGAGCGGGTGTGACCGGGGGAATCGATAACTACACGTATCCCGGAACAACGGGGAACACGTTTCCTGGCGGCATCATTCAACCGTCGCAGATGAATCAGTATGGGATTGCGCAGATGAAGCTGTATCCGCTACCCAACGTGAACCCGATAGCAAACAACGGGTACAACTATATTTACTCGACTACCCATTCGGACAACATGTGGCAGATCAGGCCGCGCATGGACTGGAGCATCAGCGATAACACCAAGTTGTTTGTCAGCTACAACGGGCAACGCGAGCTGAGTCACGATAACAGCACGCTGTGGTGGGGGACAAACCCGACCGTCCCATTCCCCAGTCCCCTGAATGCACCGAACAGCTCGGACTCGATCTCGGTTAACTTGACGAAGGTATTTACTCCCACGCTGACGAATGAGTTTGTCTTCACCTACACCAATCTATATGTGTCGTTCAGCTACGCGAATCCGGCGGCGGTCGATGCGACGAAGACTGGACTGAACTATACACATATCTTCAACAACGTGACCAACCGGCAGATTCCGGAGATCACCAGCTGGAGCAATGGCGTTGCGAACCTGATTAACCCGAGCGGGTATGAGAGCGGAGCCCTGTATGCGAACAAGTGGCTGCCGACCGTGGCCGATAACATCTCCAAAGTATGGGGAACGCATACCGCGAAGTTCGGCTTTTATTGGGAACGGACGAAGAATCAGCAACCGAGCGACAATACCGTGAACGGGCAGACTATCTATCCGGGTAACTGGGGAACGGGCGCGACCGGGAACGGATACGCGGATATGCTTGCGGGCATTATTTCGGGCGGATATTCGGAAACGAACTTCGATCCTGTGATCGCGATGCACTATTCGCCGATTTCTTTCTATGCCCAGGACTCATGGAAGGTATCCCGCCGCTTGACGATCGATTACGGGATGCGCTTCGAGCATCTTAGTCCGTGGATTGACGATACCGGCGTCGGAGCGGCTGTGTTCAATCCTGCCGCGTACAATCCAAACGCGCCGGGTGTCGCGCTAACCGGTTT
>JAFARV010000062.1 GCA_019245255.1 Acidobacteriaceae bacterium
GTTGTTATTACCCACGTCGATGAGCGACTCCGGGTTGCGGATGCTCGCGACTGCGAGTTGCGCCACTACCTGTTGGGCTGCACCGTTCGAGTAATTCGCAACCACTTTGCCGTCGTTGGCGAGAGTGACGCCGATCAATTGGGCGGCTGGCTGACCATCCTGACTATTTGAAGAGATGGCCGAAGACTCCGAAAACTGTGTGAAGCGGGGCGTTCCGTCGCTATTCCACATATTCCATGTGAACGTCATGGGGAGCGAACCGTCCGGCAGGTTGGTAGTCGGACTTCCGCCATTCAGGGTAATGCTGATGGGGGCATCGGTGAACTTAGGACCGATGAGATCGCCTTTGCTGTCGAACTGTATCGGATACGTGGTGGTCAGCCCCAGGGTTGAGTTTGCAGTTCCGGTGGGCAATACCTCGACCGAGCCGGTCGGTCCGGTATTCGTTGATTTGATGACCAGTCCTTTCACCGGGTCCACACTGGCGGTAGCGCCGATGTTGTTGGTCGTAAATTGTTGGTTCAAGTCGTTCGCGACATCCTTCAAGCTGGCGTCCGAAGGCTTGAGGGTAAGACTGGGAACCGTCTTGCCATCAATCGACAGATTGACGACATCATTGACCCCCTGGGTAATTGTTAAGCCGGGGACGGCGGTTCCTGTAACGGGGTTTGAGGTGGCGCCCACACCGGCGCTTGGCAGCCCGAGGGTCGAGTTGGCATCTCCAGTCCCCACCTGGATGGTTCCGCCGGTCGCCGCCGTGTTGGAGGTGATCACAAGAGCGTTCGACGAGGCAGATATACTCGCCGTCGCACCGACGCCCTGCGCGTGAAACTGCGCATTCAAGTCTTTCACAACATCGTTCAGGCTGGCATCGCTTGCCTGAAGCGTAAAGTTTTGCGCAGCCGCCCCGTTAACCGCCAGATTCAAGGTGTCGTTTGTGCCTGGAGTAATCGCAAAGGCCGGCGGGTTGCTGGACACGGTGGCGTTATGATCGGCGACCGTAATCGACCCGGCGGGCAGACTAGGGGCGCTGATGCTGTAATCCCATTGCTGGGTTGTGGTTGAAGGGTCACGCGTAAACGTAATGTCGACGGGGACGTTGTTACCGAGAGAATCGACTACTTGTATTTCTTGTTTGAATGTCCCGGCTGCCGTTCCCGCCACCGCAGAAGCGTCCAGGTTGCCAGCGAGGGAAATCTCGCTGGTTGCGCGAGGCGCGAGACTCTGGCCGACAGGGATTTGGATGTTCCCGAGCGGTCCGTTGGGGCTCAAGACTCCTTGATACATAGACCAGCCTTGGACGTACTCACCGGTTGAGGTGACCAGGAATCCGTCTTTATCCCTCGAAAAGCTTCCATCGCGAGTATAGGCCGTTTCCTCAGTCTGAGTCTTCACAACGAAAAATCCATCGCCGTTGATCGCGGCGTCGAACGGGCCCGCTGTCGGGGTGATGGTTCCTTGAGAGAAGATGCGGGTATTCAGCGGCGCACCGGTGCCAAGGCCGACCTGAGTACTGGCATCGCCGCTCGCCTGCGCAACCATGTCTTTGAAGGAGGCGCGGGTTTCTTTGTACCCGGTGGTATTGAGGTTGGCCAGATTGTTGCCGACGATGTCGATGGCGTCTCCCATCGCGTTGAGGCCGGAAAGAGCAGTCGAATAAGAAGAAAACATGAACGGTTACCTATCTGAATGGGATGACTAATTGCCCGATGTGATGCCTGACGTTTGATTATTGGTTCCCGAACCAGCGCCCGAGGCCTGGCCGGAGTTATCGCCCGATCCTGCGCCGGACGTACTCTGCCCGGAGCCATCAGTCGATCCTGTGGCAGAAGTAGCCGGCGGCGCTACCGCCTTTGCTACCGTACCTGTGTTCTGGCTGATTTGGATCAACTGCTCGAGTGAGCTGAACTGCGCAAGCTGAGTTACAAACTGCGTGCTGTCGGCCGGGTTTAACGGATCCTGAGCCTGTAATTGCGAAACCAGCAATTTCAGAAACGTGTTTTCATTCGGACTCAGGTTATTGGCTGCCGATGAGCTTGAGGTTGAACTGCTCGAACTCTGCGTTCCTGTGCTGCTTTGCGAAAAGAGACTGTTGCTCGAAGAGACTGCTGACATTTAGAGCGTTTCCTTGTCTGCGGTGATAAATGCGTTGAGCCAGCTGGATTGGCGTTGCTGCTCTGGATCTTGTTGTGAGTTTGCTTGTTCCTGGTCTTGGCGCTGGCGCTGGCTGTCGGACTGTTCCCGTTGCCACTGCTGGCCGCCCTCGGATTCGGAATGGCTGCTGGTATCGCCGGCCGATGCCTGCGCCGATGCCGGCTGCCACACATCACTATGAATGCCGCCTTGGCTGAGACGGTCAGAAAGCTCCGGCAGATGCTGCCGAAGCGATTGCGCGAGATTCGCATCGGGCGTTCGCACCGTTACCTCAACATCGCCGGCGCGTTGCGATATACGCAGGTCAACCTGTCCGTTTGCTGGATCCCCTACCCTGAGATCGATCGCATGCGGACGGACTACCGGCATGGTCGGCGGTTCAGCGACGGGCGCGGCTTGCGCCGTGGAGGTGACGGCCGCTGAAGCCGGGCTGGCGGTGGCGGTTTGTGTCGTCGCTTGTGATGCTGGGCTAAGAACAACCGGAGCTGCCGCGGGCGGCTCTATTTTCGCCGCAGGCGCCGCTTGCGGAGCGGGTGTGCCGGGTCCGGGTTCATTCGTCGATGCTGGTTGGCGCGATGCCGAGCCGGCTGTAGACGCCACACCGTCCTTCTCTCTTGGCGAATGCTGGGATTGTTGCTGCGATGGCTGCTGTTGGCTGCCGTTCGATCCGCTCTGTAGCTCAGGTTTTTGAACGGCGGGTCCTGCAGCGCCCGCCTCAGTGTTCTTTGTGGAGGCTGTGGAATGACTCTCCTCCGATGCGGTCGCGAGCTTCGGCAGCGGCGCAGGGGCGCTATTTTGGGCGTTCTTGTGCGGTTCGGTACGCGGCGCTTCTGGCTGTGCCGGCGGCGCATCCTGCGGATGCGACGCAGTCTCGCGTGGCGGGAGCGGCTGATTCTTGTCCATTACAACGGGACGCCCGGTGTTCACGGCAACGGCTGCTTTCGCAGGCTGCGGCGCCGAAATATGCACCCCAAAGGCAATCGGAGGCGCAGGCGCAGTTTGCATGCGCGAACTAGGCGCCGTATCCGGTGTACGGCTCTGCTGAATCGCGGCGGCGGTTTGCTGAATCGCAGCGGCAGTTTGCGTCTTTTCATCCCCATCACCTTTCCGCGAGGTTGGGAACGAGAGCATCAGACTTCGTGAATCCGAAAGCTGTGGCTGTGAAACCGGCGGCAACAAACTGGCCAGAGCCTGCTCATTGGATTTCTGACGCGGGTCTTTGTCCGTGCTTTTGTCTTTATCTTTCGTCCCTTTTGAAGAGACCAGCGCTGTGGGCGGCTTTGCCGGTTGCGATGATTCATCAGCCTCGCTGTCGCTGTGTTCCTTGAACAGGTGCGCAAACGATCGGCCGTCTGTGTTGCTCGTGGCAGCGGACGAATTCCCAGACTGTACCTGGGGCGTACTGATCGGCGGCGCTGCAACAGACAGTGAACTCAAGCACTGCGCATCTATGCATGTCCCGTACCAACGTCAACTGCAATGATTTTCCGCCACTTACGTGATTTCTGCCCCGTCGATTCATAGACGCCGGGCGCATGCATCGTCCACATGTTGACGGGCCTAGCTGCTACTTTCGTGTGAGACGCAATGCTCAGGATGCGCAGTGGTCTTCTTCTGATTGCCCTTATTTCCTTCAGGAGTTTTGCTTCACCGGTCGATTTCGGCAAGGCCGAGTTGAAGAAGCGCGCCGACGATCGCGGCCTACATGGTTTTCACGTTGATACGGTCATCAAACCGGGTCCGCCGGAATCATTCGAGATCAGCCCGCGAACGATCACCGGAAGTGACGAACGCGGCCTGATGTACGGCCTGCTCGCCGCTGCCGAACAGATTCGGGAGCAAGGCCGCCTGGTTAATCTCAGACAAACACCGCACACGAAAATACGTGGCATTCGAATTTTTATTCACAACGCGGATCTCGAAAGGACATGGTATTTCTCACGCGAATACTGGGACGGCTTCTTCGGCATGTTGGCGCGCAACCGGTTCAACCGCTTCAACCTGGTGTTTGCACATCAAACCGATTACCTTGCGCCGCCGTATCCGTTTTGGGTGGCTTTGCCGGAGTTTCCGCAGATTCGCGCACTGCACGTTACCGCTGCCGAGCGGGAGCGTAATCTCGAGATGCTTCGCTACATATCGGACGATGCCGCCGCACATGGCATCGACTTTACTCTAGGCATCTGGGAACAGAATATTCAGGATTTCCGGAAACCGCCCATGGTGCCCATGACCGAGGGTCTCACCGCCGGCAACATCGGTCCTTATACATATGCAGCGCTAAAGAAAGTCCTTCAACTCTGCCCGTGTATCAGCAGTGTCCAGATACGAACGAACTCCGAATCCGGCATTCCGGCCGATCGACAACTCCCTTTCTATCGAGATTATTTCTTCCGCGCAATTAAAGATGCGGGGCGGCCCGTGATTCTCGACCTGCGCGCATGGGCGGTAGTTAGCCAAATGATCGATGCAGCAACGGGGATGCACATCCCGGTGCGCGTTTCTACGAAGTATTGGGCGGAGTTTCTCGGGCGGCCCTATCAACCTGCAGAAACCTATACCGGCTACAGCTACGGCAGTTTTCTTCAGCATCCGCGGCGGTACGC
>JAFARV010000070.1 GCA_019245255.1 Acidobacteriaceae bacterium
GCGCCGCGGCTGCTTCAGGTGGTGGCGAAATTCCACTTTTGAGGGAACCGCGCAAAACGGGCACGGTGTCAAGCGCGCACAACGGAAGAGGCCGATCTTGCGATCGGCCGCAGGCGGACTGGGAGTCCGCCGCAGGCCACGGGCCTGCCCCACTCAGCTCACCGCTTTCTTTACGAGTGCCGCGCTTCTGTGCACTTTGGAAGAGGCGGAAGAGGCCGATCTTGCGATCGGCCGGCCGGACGCCGGCAGGAGTGCCGGCGCTGCGGCTAAGAGTCGCCGCGCGCCACAAACATGTCCAAATTGGGGCACGAATCCGCGCCGTTTGCGCTACTGAGGCGCTGTAAAGGCGAGCAGCGCGACGCAATGGTCAGCTCACGGCTTTCTTTACGAGTGCGGCGATCTTTGCCTCTTCGGCCGCGGTCAGTTCCTTTAGCGCAAAGGCGGTCGGCCACATCTGGCCTTCATCGAGATTCGCTTTATCGCTGAAGCCGAGCGTTGCGTACCTCGTCTTGAACTTCTGTGCACTTTGGAAGAAGCAGACGACATTGCCGTTTTTCGCATACGCGGGCATCCCGTACCAGGTTTTCGGCGAGAGGGACGGCCCGTTGCTTTTAATGATCGCGTGGAGCCGCTCGGCCAAGGCGCGATCCGGCGGCGGAAGCGCGGCGATCTTCGCGAGCACGACGGTTTCCCGGTCTGCGTCGTCGTCCGTACTGCTCCCGCGGCACGCCTCCGCCTTCAATTCCTGGACGTACTCCCTCATGGCCAATCGTTCCTCGTCAGTAAATCTCGTGGGCTTCTTTTCGGTCGTTGTAGTGCTCTTGGGAGACTTCTGCGTGGCTTTTTTTGCAGGTTTCATAGTGCTTTCCTTTCCAAACGAGGGTATCAACGCGGCGCTGATTTGCTAACTTTGAGAGGCGGAAGGGCCGATCTTGCGATCGGCGGCGGATTCAGATAAATTTCGGGGGAATCTGACCGAGCAGCATTGAGGTCAGTGTCCATGCTCCAATGAACAGCATTCCAGCCGGCGCTAACGGCACAGCGAACATTCTCAGCCGAGTCGTCAACGAGCAATAGTTCCCCGGGGGCGCGATTAACGCTTCGAACAATCTCATGAAAGAATTCGGGACTTGGCTTTTTATGCCCGACACAGGCTGAGTAGTAGATTCCATCGACGTGATCTGCCAATGCGAGGTCCTCCATAAGATACCGAGCTCTCATGTGTTCCTGGTTTGTGGCTAGATAAACTCGAATTCCGGTGATTCGTATGGAAGTCAGGTCGTCTATCAAGCGGCGGTTGACACGTGAATCTTGACGAAACCAATACTCGAGGAGCCGCTCCGGCGGTAAATGCGGCGCGATGCCGACCAATGCTTACCATCTTTGGGCCGGCCATTGACCAGAACGCCATCGACGTCCACCATTAGCGCCTTAATGGATTTTTGTCCCAAGTTTCACGCATATCATTTCTCTTCACAAAACGCCGCGGTTGAGACTCACGTACGCGGTACCGGCGATCGTTGAATCAGCCGCGTGAGCGCGTCGACGTCATGCGACGGAAGATAGATAAGGGAACGGCTGCGACGCAACGCTGTATTTCTATCTTGGGGAAGCCTGCTGTACTGTGGCGTTTGTCTGCGCTTGTTCGATTGCACTGACGAGGCTGGTTAAGTGGGCGCGATCAGCGTCCGTCACCGCCACTACGTCGAGTTCCGCAGTATTGAAACCGGCAATTTGAAATCCGGAGTATTCCGTCGGCAACTTGTTTTTGGCATCAGCGGTTGTTGGTTGGCGAACAAAGACCGAGGCGCGGTGCCGGCCGATGCTGTAGATGAGCTGTGCTACTGGAGCAGAGTGCAGAAAGACGAGGTTTGCGCCGTCGAGCCTGGTGCCCTCGGGCAGGTCTTCGGGCAGATTGAAAGCGAACGGGATTTTGCCTTGAAACCACGGCTTCACAGTATGCCGGTCGGAAGAGAGCACCTGCAACGGTTGGCTCGCAGCGAGAGTGGCAACATGCAAATCGGCGATTTCACTAGCTAAAGCTGTTTGGCCGGCCGCCGCCGTCTCTGTCCGGCCACTAAGCCGGTGCAGAAGCAAGGAACCAGCTAAGACCAAGAACAGCGCCGCCGCGGCTGCCCATCCCGAATATGCGAGGGCTCCTGGCTTTCTCCTCGATCGCGCAAGATCATTCCCGGACTTGGAACCGTCGGGCCGTTGCGCCTGCGCGGAAATGAGGCTCTTCATTCGATCCTCAAATTCGGACGGGGCCGTATATCGCTTTCCCGCTTTCGCTATGGCAGGCTTTAATAGTGTGCGCGTCAAAGCCTCCGAGGTGCAGGACGGGCAAACGTCGAGATGCTCCTGAACGATGGCCAGTTGGTCAGAGGAAAGTTCTCCGTCAGCGAGAGCGTTGAGCAGCGAAGGACTTATGTGGTCTGTCATGCTCGCACTTCTTTCGTCGGGGCGTTACAGTGTTCGAGTTCTTTGCGCAGGAACTCCCGCGCTCTTGCGATGCGCGACATCACTGTGCCGATTGGAATGTCGAGAACCGCAGCGATCTCCTTATATTTCAGATCCTCTACATCGCACAGCAGAATCACTTCGAGCAGGTGTCCAGGCAATTTGTCCATAGCGGACTGAATGGCAGCCCGATCCCCGATCCGAATCAGAATCAGCTCAGGGCTTTGACGTTCGATGATTCCCTCCGGATATATTCCGTCATGAGCACTCTCTCCAAGCTCATCTTCCAGTGCAACGGTACGCGATGCCTGGAGCCCGCTGCGCGAAGTGAGATAGGTGTTCCTCAGTATGCGAAACACCCAGGCCTTGAAGTGTGAACCCGGCTCGAACGAGGAGAATCCGCGTAGAGCTTTGAGTAGCGTCTCCTGCACCAGATCCTCGGCTTCATGTGGATCGTGTGCAAGCGAACGGGCAAAGTTGTACAGCGCAGGGATTAAAGGGACTGCGAGATCTTCGAACGGTACGCTACGGGAATTATCTTCGCCGCTGTTGAGCTTCCGTTGAAAGAAAGTCATCGGATCGAAAGTTCTCCGGCGCGATCCCGTTATGGCGATAGCGGGGGCCGTCAAGATTATCCCATCGGGCGCGAGAGCTAACACTTCGGGGGCTCACTTTCCCGAAGAGACACGAAGGTACTCGATAATGTCGGCGCGCTCCTCGGCCTTGGGCACATGAAAGCTCATGTCGTTGTTGGGAACTACGGACTCCGTATCCGTGAGCCATTTGTCGAGTCCAGCGGCATCCCAGGTGAAGTTTGCTGCTTTCAGCGCATCCGAGTATACAAACCCCGGGACGCTGCCCGCTTTTCGTCCGTAGACACCTCGTAATCGTGGGCCTTCTTTATCGGTGTCGAGGGCATGGCAACCGGTGCATCTTTTTTCAAACAAGACTTTGCCATTTGCGGGGTCACCAGGGGTCATGGCTGAGACCTTTTCGACAAAGGTGAAGGCCAGCAGCCCAATTGCGAGCAGCATGAGTGTGCCGCCGGCAAACATCATTTGCGATATGGATAAGTTTCGATTCAGAATCATAATCTACCTTCGATTAGCGCTGCGGAGTCTCGTTGCGGAGGCGGTTGCGTTCGGTCCTGGCCCAGGTCGAAAGCAGCCGCCGCTCGTCATCTGTGAGCCGTGCAGACGGATGGATCCAGACATACTGCTTGATCGGCATTTCGCCTTTACGAGATTGTGTGGCTATCTTTGCCAGCAAGTCGATTCGGGCGTCAGCATCGATTTGCGACCAGGTCGAAAAATTCAAATGCTCGCGGGCATCGTGGACATCGTGTTCCATCAGCCAGGAGCCGGGCGCGAAGCGGCTGTAGGATGGCCAATGTGTATTGTTCGAGTGGCAGTCAGCACACTTGTTCTGGAGTATCAGGCGAACATTCGTGGGTACATTCGCTCCGCCCATGATTGCGTCGTTCCGAGGAACGGCTCTCAAATTCCCCCATGGGTGCAGGAAGGAGAGAGCACCGCTTGAGGCGACAAGAATGCCAAAGGCCAGAAGCGGCCGTCCTACGTTCATCAGGACTTGGCCTCGCGATTAAGCCGGAGTGCCCGACAAGGATGCGTCAACGACAGCAAGAGAATGGTGCTGCGCAACAAAGCTGACGTCCGTTATGCCAAGCGCGTCCTTCAGCTTGTCTGCGGGCAGCTTCAGCGGCCCAGGGGAAGCCGCCGCTCCAGGAGCGGGCTGAGGAAATGCGGTCGACATCGCGGTGTGGAAAGCGACGTTTCCTTCCACCTTCTGCATCACCTGATGGATGTGCCCGTTGAGCACGGTGACGGATCCGAACCGCTTCAGCGAAGCGAACGCCTGTTCACTGTCCGATGTTCCCCATCCCCACGCTGGATAGACGGCCCACAGAGGAATGTGGGCGAAGAGGACGACGGGCGTGCTGCTCTTCACACCGTGCAAGTCTTTGGTCAACCAATCGAGTTGGGGCTGGCCGAGCTTACCCATGCCTTCGAGCTGCTCGACGTTGTTCAAGCCGATAAAGTGGACACCTTTGTGGTCGAAGCTATACCAGCCGTTGCCCTGAGTCCCTTTGCCATAGCGCTCCAGGTACATTTTGCCGTCGTCCACTGAGGTGTCGTGCTCGCCGGGCACATAGAAGACCTGGCGCTTGGAGCCGAGCAACTGGCTGAGGGTGTCGAACTCGACAGGCTTCGACGAATGTGTAAGATCGCCAGTGTGGATGAGGAAGTCCGGGCGAACAGAGGCGCCGTCGATTTTGGCAAGGGCAGCCTGCAAGGTCGCTGTTACATCCGCATTGGCCGGCTTATTGAAGCCGATGTGGCTGTCGCTGATCTGCACGAAGCTGAAATCGGCTGGCTTGCTTGTCTTGGGGGTCTGCCCGAAGAGGCGAGATTCCGGAATGCCCCCCGAAAACGTCCAGACCAGGCCGGTTCCCGCCCAAGCCATGCACTTGAGAAAACCGCGGCGGTCGACGCCATCCCTGCTGACTGAGTTATGTTCTGCATCCAACGTATCAACCGTGGAAGGGGCTTTAGAGCCGCGAGACACGCTCATTTCATCTCCTTTGGGAGCCTCTGGCTCCTGCAGTTGATAACTGGATTTGGTGGGATTTTATTCCGAGCGGGTAGTGTGGAGCGCGGGTGGGTTCGTTCTTCGGACGCTTGGGAGGTGTGTGGAAGCTGTACGTTATAGAATTTTCGTTGCAGCAGGTGCAAGTTTTGCAGTGGCTGCTGTCGCGCATCTACTCGGGCAAGCTTTGAAATTCGAGCACGTCGCAGGCTTCTGCATTCAGTCGCTCCGCGTTTCGGCCATAGATATCCTGGTCCGCAGCATCCCTTCCACTGCGTTCGTTAGAAGCGAGTTCGGCAAGGTATCGGCGTGCAGCGCGCTCTAGAAATGCTGAACGGTCCTTATCCACGCGGTCGATATCGTGGAGCAAGTCGTCGGAGATGGTGAATCGAGGTTGTCGTCAGCATGCTTTCAAGATACGCTTCTCGGGCGTCGGCGATCAGTGGCTCCGCTGAGTTGCCCGAAAATGTCCAAACTCCAGGGGCGGGTTACCAACCACTCGTGTCCAAAATAACAGGCGCGCGGGTAGTACGGGATTGCAGGCATTGGAAATAGCTCCACGCTGGGGGCCGTTTGGGAACCGGGTTGGCCACCAAGATTGACAACCTGTTCTTGATT
>JAFARV010000285.1 GCA_019245255.1 Acidobacteriaceae bacterium
CATGCGCTGCCTCGCGTGATGCTGCATGCGGCGGTAGTGTTCGGCGCCCTGTTTGTGAGTCTGCCAGTGCATACCTGCGGTGCGCTCGTCGAAGATCTGCATGCGATACATGCCGCAGTTGCGCTTGCCGGTCTCCGGATCGTTGGAGAAGACCATTGGCAGAGTGATGAACCGCCCGGCATCGCCCGGCCAGCAATGCAAAACCGGAAAATAATGAAGAGAAAACTCGCCGCGCTTGCGGATAACCTCTTTGCACAGTCCCGATGCCACACGCTTCGGAAACATGGCGGCAAGTTCGCCAAGTTTGGGCAGCATCTTCAATGTTTCAATGAAGCCCTCGGGCTTCTCCATCGCAAGGAATCCTGAGATACGCGCTGCGATCTCATCGATACTGTTTACGTCAAGCGCAAGTTCCATGCGACGCATGCTCGCGAAGGCGTTAATCAGCACTGGAATGTGCGAGCCTTTCGGCTTTTCGAAAAGTAGAGCGGGACCACCCTGCTTCACGGACCGATCAGCAAACTGCGGGATTTCCAAATATGGATCGACTTCGAACGAAATACGTTTGAGTTCCCCGGATCGCTCCAGCGCTCGAATGAAACCGCGCAGATCATCGTAGGCCATGTCGTCTGTACACCCATTATGATCAGCCCATTTATCATGAGATGAAACCATGAACAAGCGAACGGTCCTGGTTACAGGTGCGAGCCGCGGAATAGGCAAGGCGTGCGTAGAGGCGCTCGCCAGCGCTGGGTATCGGCTTGTTCTAGCAGCGCGTTCGCTCGACAAATTGGAAGAGGTGGCGAACGAAATTCGCACAGAGGGTGGCGAGGCATTTGCGGTGGCCATCGATCTTTCGTCGAGCGAATCGATTGCGTCAGGCTTCAGCAGGGCTGCAAAGGAGTTCGGGCGCATTGACATCCTGGTCAACAATGCTGGTGTGACCAAAGACGGTTTGGCCGTGCGGATGAAGCAGGCGGATTGGGAGTCGGTTCTGCAAACGAACCTGAGCGGCGCGTTCTATGCCATTCAACAGGTCCTGCCGGGAATGATGCGCGAACGTTGGGGTCGAATCGTGAACATTTCCTCCGTTGTCGGTGAAATGGGCAATCCTGGACAGGCGAACTACGTTGCGTCGAAAGCCGGCTTGATCGGGCTGACGAAGTCGCTGGCGCAGGAAATCGGAAGCCGCAATATTACTGTCAACGCGGTCGCACCCGGTTTCATCGAAACAGATATGACGCATGGATTGACGCCCGAGTTGAAACAGAAGATGGTTGACAACACTCCTCTGAAGCGTATGGGATCACCCGAAGATGTTGCGCACGCCGTGAAATTTCTGGTGAGCGACGAAGCGGGTTTCATCACCGGACACGTGCTGGACGTGAACGGCGGGATATACATGTAGCCCGAAGGAACGGCACCATGGGAACGAAAACAGCAGCTCCGCATGTACGGCGGGACAGTGCATTCAAGATAGGGCTGGTGCAAATGTCCTGCTCGACGGATCCCGATCAGAACCTGAAGAAAGCGGTTCAGGGCATACGCGATGCGGCTGCCAAGGGTGCTGAGATTGTGTGCCTCGAGGAGCTCTTCCGCTCGCAATATTTCTGCCGCGAGGAAAATGCCGAGCTTTTCAACCTGGCGGAATGCATTCCGGGCCCATCGACCGAAACGCTGTCGGCGGTTGCAAAAGAACTTCAGGTTTCGGTCGTCGCCTCGCTATTTGAGAAGCGTGCACAGGGTCTGTATCACAACACCGCGGCGATTATTGACGCGGACGGATCGCTGCTTGGGCTGTACCGCAAGATGCACATTCCGGACGATCCGCTGTACTTCGAGAAGTTCTACTTTACGCCGGGCGACTTGGGATTTCAGAACTTCGAAACGCGATATTCACGGATCGGCGTGCTGGTGTGCTGGGACCAGTGGTATCCGGAAGGTGCACGCATCACGAGTCTCCAGGGTGCGAACGTACTGTTTTACCCCACAGCGATTGGATGGCATCCGTCGGAGAAGGCGCAGTACGGAGAGGCGCAACTGGATGCCTGGCGCACAATCCAACGCGCACATGCGATTGCCAACGGCGTATTCGTTGCGGCGGTAAATCGAGTTGGATTCGAAGGGCCGCCGGATCACGGGCTGGAGTTCTGGGGCAACTCATTCGTTGCCGATCCGTTCGGACGTGTCATAGCGCAGGCAGACGATCATAGCGAGCAGATTCTCGTGACCGAATGCGACCCGAAGCAGATGGACGAAGTCCGGCGCAATTGGCCCTTTCTACGGGATCGGCGGATTGATGCGTACGCTCCGATCGCGAGCCGGTGGCTCGGCTGAGCTCAATGATTCGCGGCTTTCGCATGCCTGCCGAGTGGGAGCCGCACGAAGCCACGTGGCTCGCATGGCCGCATGAGAAAACTGACTGGCCAGGCAAATTCACGCCGATTCCATGGGTGTACGGCGAGATTGTGCGGCATCTTTCCCGCTACGAGCGGGTCGGAATATTAGTGCAGGACGGCGACGCGGAAGAAAGAGCCCGAAAGGTGCTAAAAAAGTCTCATGCAGAGATGCCGGCCGTCGGCTTCTTTCACATTGCGACCGACCGCAGCTGGACGCGCGACTTCTGTCCCATCTTCGTGAAGAATTCCGCAGACGAAATCGCCATTCTGAACTGGCGATTCAACGGATGGGCCAAGTATGCGAATGCGAAACGTGATGATGGGGTCACGGCACAGCTCGCGCCCAAGCTGGGTTTTCCGATGGAAACCCCGGAGTGTGGAGGCAAGCGAGTGGTGCTCGAGGGTGGCAGTATCGATGTGAACGGTGCGGGCTCCATTTTGACGACGGAAGAATGCCTGCTCAGTGACGTGCAGGCAAGGAATCCAGGACTGACGCGAGCCGACATGGAGCAGATCTTCGCGCGGTGGCTGGGAGCACATCATACGCTATGGCTGCGAAACGGCATAGCAGGAGATGATACGCACGGGCATATCGACGATCTCGCACGCTTTACGGACGCGCACACAGTTGTGATCGCGACTGAACAGGATGGGTCTGAAGCGAACTACGAACCCCTTCGCGAGAACCTTGCACTGCTTCGCGAAATGAAAGATCAGGACGGCTTGCCACTGCGAGTCGAAACACTGCCGATGCCCGAGCCAGTGTACTTTGACGGACAACGTCTGCCGGCAAGCTATGCGAATTTTTACGTCGCAAACAGCATCGTGCTGGCGCCGACATTCAACGATGCCAATGACCGAATGGCGCTGAATAAGTTGGCGGAGCTGTTCCGCGACCGGAAAGTCGTCGGGATTGCGGCAACGGATCTGGTGCTGGGGCTAGGCACGCTGCACTGCATGACACAGCAGCAACCCGCGTGATTGTTCTCGCTTCGATTTCACTTCTCATCTGGATCTATCTACTCTTCTTTCGTGCGGGGTTCTGGCGGGTGCGCAAGCATCTCAGTTACAGTTGCCCGCCCGCCTGCGCCCGCGTCGTTGCGGTGATTCCGGTGCGCGACGAGGCTGAAAACATAGCACAGACAGTCACGTCTCTGATGAATCAGACATTGCCACCGTTTCGCATCATTGTGGTCGATGACAGCAGCACGGACGGGACAGGCTTAGTCGCAGCGGCTGCGGGTGCACGCGTAATCCGAGGCGAACCGCTGCCGCCCGGCTGGACCGGCAAATTGTGGGCTCTCCAGCAGGGTGTCGAGGAAGCCGAAGCGCTCGCGCCGGACTTTCTGCTGTTCACCGACGGCGACATCATTCACGAGCCGAATAACATTGCGCAATTGGTCGCGATTGCGGAATCGGGTAACTACGATCTTGCCTCGTACATGGTCAAGCTGTCGTGCGAGACGCTAGCGGAGAAAGCACTCATCCCGGCATTTGTCTTTTTCTTTCTTATGCTCTATCCGCCCGGCCGCGTACCCGGCGCTGCCGGCGGATGCGTCGTGATCCGCCTAAGCGCACTGCAAAAAATCGGCGGGATTGGGGTGATCCGCAGGGAAGTGATCGACGATTGTGCGCTTGCACAGGCAGTCGCCGGGACCGGCGGGCGACTCTGGCTCGGCTTGACCACGCAAGCGCGCAGCATGCGGCAGTACCGCACGTTCGCCGAAGTAGAACGCATGATCTCACGCAGCGCATTCAATCAGCTGCGTCATTCCGCGCTACTGCTGATCGCCACGGTCGCCGGCCTGACTCTGATCTATCTCGTCCCCATTGCAGCCCTGTTCACGCGATCCGCCGCAATCGGGGCTATCACCTGGCTCGTAATGGGGATTGCATATTGGCCCATGGTGCGCTTCTACGGTCTGTCGCCGCTTTGGAGCTTGTCGCTTCCGTTCATTGCCATGTTCTATATGGGAGCGACCATACACTCGGCAATCGAATACTGGGCCGGACGTGGCGGGGTATGGAAGGGCCGAGCCCAGGACATGGTCCAGCGATAGGCTGATAAGCCGAACCTCACAAGCAACAACAGCGACAACGAACGCAAATGGAAAGTACTCCTGACACTATGAAAGGCTTGCTTACGTTAACGTCGAGGTCATAGATGCAAATTGTCCATCGGAGGCCGGTCAGCTACGCGTTTGTTTACTTCAGCCCGGCTTGAGCCAATATGTCCTCCAGCTCTTGCTTCATCACTGGACCCGCGATTTGAGCGATCATTTTCCCTTTGCGATCGTAGAGGAGGCTGTGTGGAAACCCGTTCACCTTCAAGCGTTTCTCTGTCGCCCCACTCGTATCGAGCAACACAGGGAATCTTAGCGGAGCATTTGCGAGGTAGTGCTTGACCGTGCCAACGTCTTCCCCGGTAACGGCTAAGATGAGGAGGCCGGTCTCGGCGAAGCGGTTGTAGATCGTCTGGAGGTCAGGCATTTCTCGTTGACATGGAGGGCACCACGTCGCCCAGAAATTCACCAGTACGACATTGCCGCGCAGATCCCGCAAGTGCCACTGCTTTCCTTTCGTGTCCATCAGTGTGAAGTCCGCGTCAGCCCGGATCCTAGCCTCGGCTTCACGTTGGACTAGATCGGCGCGATAGCGCGGTGAGTTATATGAAACTTTGATGTGACGATAGAAGCGAAAGTCCGACAGGCTGTCGACCGCCAATTCATCGCCATTGCTCGGTTTGCCCTTTAGCTCATCAACCAGCAAATCGGCAATCTGTTGCACGATGGCAGGTTCGACGGCGACTTCTCCGGCGGATACCGCCAGATTGGAGGCAAGCGCAAGACTGTACTGTTTTGGCTGTTCGCGGATCCGCCGCACCATGTCTCGAAAAGCTGCGTCGCGCGTTCCATCAGGGAGATTCGGGAGCGCCTGAATTTCCTTGTCCATGGCTTTCGCGCAAACAAGAGCAGCAGAGTCTTGTCCGGGAAGGGTGGCGGATAGGAACAGTGCTAGGGCGACGACGAAGGACCCCATTGGTGAGAGGGTATCAGCTCTCGGATTGAGTGGCGCGTTGCTGAGATACGGTTTGTCATCTCTACACCGAACTGAGCGCGGCACCATCCACTGCACTGTGAAACTCGTTTGCATGCGCGGTCGCTTTACCGTGTAATGCGTACCGTCCAGCGCCAGTAAGGTCTGCGTGATGGCCTTTTGCCCGTTTTGTCGCCTACCAGGGTGAAAGGAGAAAAATGATGCGTACATCTCGTGGTTGCACGTCATTACCCCAGGTTGGGCTGTCCCTTGGACGTAATCGCGGCCGGTCTACGCACGGAAAGGAGAAAGGATATGCACAAACCTAAAGGTTGCTTGCCGGATGACGGTGGCGGCATTTGGAGCTAATGACGTTACCGATCGGGAGAGCGCACGTATGCAGCGCTCTCCCGAGATCGATAAAAGTGTTGACGCTGCGGCCTGAGAGGTCGCGCCATCGGGAGAGCTCACATTGCCGTGCTCTCGCCAAATTGTTGAAGAGGACAATGATGAGTGCTTTTCTAGTTCGGAAAACAGAACCGCAGGACGCGTTCGAACTTGCCGAGCGTCTGCGCATCGCCGATCAAAACGAAATACGCGCGGCTCTCGGCAAAGAACCGTTAGCCGTGCTCGCGCGATGTCCCGTAATCTCGCCGATCTGTTATACGGTGGTAAATGAACACGGCCGTCCTATCGCGATGTTCGGAATTACACCGGACCGGAGCGATCCCGAAGCGGGAATTCCCTGGGCCCTGGGGACGCCGGAACTCACGAGCAACCCTAAAGCTTTCTTGAAGGAAAGCAAGTCCTGGCTAAAGCAATTTCAGCAACAATACCGAAAGCTGTGGAACTACATCGATGCGCGGAATGAAGTACATATTCGGTGGATCACTCGCATAGGTTTCCGAATCGCTGACCGAATTGAAGAGTTCGGTTTCGAAAAGCGGCCGTTTTATCGGTTTGAGTGGGTACGCTAACATACCGGCTCAGAATAGTGCTGTTTGGCCCCGGTAATTTTCCTCACACGCGATACAATTTATGGGATAGTCATCCAGCACCGGCGCGGCATTCGAACAGCCGCAGCGAGCTTAGACGTACCTAATGACAGCCGCCGACACGTTAGCACATACTCGCGCCGCCGAGTTCCGAAAAAAACTGCAATCGAAAATCATAATTGCGGACGGAGCGATGGGAACGATGCTCTACGGCAAAGGTGTGTTCATCAACCGTTGCTTTGATGAGCTGAACCTTTCGGCGCCGCAACTGGTAAAGGAAGTTCACCAGGAATATGTAAAAGGGGGCGCGGAAGTAGTCGAGACCAATACCTTCGGCGCCAACAGGCTTCGGCTAAGTGCATTCGGTCTGGTCGAACGTCTCAAGGCGATCAACGAGGCGGGAGTGCGCATTGCACGCGAAGCTGCCGGCGAGAGGGCGTTCGTTGCCGGCGCCATCGGTCCATTGGGAGTGCAGATGCAGCCGCTCGGGTCCCTTTCGTTCGAGGATGCGCGTGCGGCCTTCAGAGAACAGGCGGAGTCGCTGCTGGACGCGGGCGTGGACGTACTGATTGCCGAAACCTTCTACGACCTGAATGAGCTTCGGGAAGCAATCCTCGCCTTGCGCGAGGCGGCAGGGCCCGAGATGGTGATCGTTGCACAAGTAACGGTAAACGACGACGGCAGCTTGCGAGATGGAACCGGCACGGAAACTTTCACGCGAGCGTTGCATGACTTACCAGTGGATGTTATCGGCGTAAACTGTTCCGCCGGTCCCAAGGTGGCGCTCGAAACCATCGAAAAGATGGTGCGTTTTACGACGAAGCCGTTAAGCGCCATGCCGAATGCGGGCCTGCCCACAACTGTGGAAGGGCGGAACATCTATCTCTGCTCTCCTGAATACATCGCCCAGTATTCGCGAAGGTTCGTACAGGCGGGCGTGCGGATTATGGGCGGCTGTTGTGGGACGACGCCGGAGCATATCAAACAGATTTGCGCCGAGATCCGGTCCATGCAGCCGGTTCAAACGCGCGGTGTGGTAATTGTCGACGAGACAAAGGCTGAGGTAAAGCGGCT
Organism: Acidobacteriaceae bacterium; assembly: GCA_019245255.1. GTDB lineage: Bacteria > Acidobacteriota > Terriglobia > Bryobacterales > Bryobacteraceae > Bog-105. Next base: position 7,505 of record JAFARV010000285.1, read on the forward strand.
CCCCAAAATACCGGCGCTACAGAAGTCCCAACTCGGTGCGAAGCTTGCCGAGGGCAAGTTTGTCGCGTTCGTTGAAATACTGCCGCCGAAAGGGGTCGACGCATCAAAAGAGGTTGCCGGCGCGAAGTTGTGCAAACAGCACGGTATCGATTGCATCAATGTTCCCGATGGCCCGCGGGCCAGTGCCAGGATGAGCGCACAGGTGACCTGCCAACTGATTCAGCAGCAAGCGGGCATTGAGGCCGTCCTTCACTTTTGTTGCCGTGACCGCAACATACTCAGTATTCAATCGGAGTTGCTCGGCGCGAATGCAGCCGGTGTGAGAAACCTTATCTGTATCACTGGCGACCCGCCTCGCATGGGTGGCTATCCGGACGCCACAGCGGTTTTTGACGTGGATTCAATCGGATTAACCGCCATCGCGAACAATCTGAATCAGGGTTTGGACATTGGCGGGAATCCGATTGGATCGCAGACAGCGCTGTTGATCGGGGTTGGGGCAAATCCAGGAGCCTTAAACATGGACGAGGAACTGCGAAGGTTCGCGGCGAAGGTAGAAGCAGGAGCTGAATACGTTGTCACGCAACCTGTTTTTGACCTCAACTTATTGGAGCAATT
>JAFARV010000306.1 GCA_019245255.1 Acidobacteriaceae bacterium
GCCGCACCGCCGCCTGGTTCGACAAATACCTGAACCAGCCGTCCCAGCCGATCTCTACGCCTAAATCTAAGCTGAGGAGGCCGCAAGTTGTAGAGCGGTGACGGTTTCATGCAGTAGTACGTCGCTCGAACTGCACCTTCGGCGGTCGAACAGTTCTACTTTGCCTTCGGCCAGCTTCTTTCCGATGGTGATGCGGTAAGGAATGCCGATCAGATCGGCATCCTTGAATTTCACCCCAGGGCGTTCGTCGCGATCGTCCAGCAGAGTGTCAATTCCCGCGCTGATGAAACGGCTGTAGAGCAGATCCGCGCTCTCCCTCTGCAGCCCATCGTTGTAATTCGCCGGAGTGATCACGGCGGTAAATGGCGCGACTGTTGCAGGCAATGCCAGGCCGTCTCTATCGGCGAAGGTCTCGGCTAGCGCCACTAGCGTCAGGCCCACGTCGAGTTCCGAAGAAACGGCACGCGGCGCAACGGGTTCCCCATCCTCGGTCAGCACCCGAACAGCGGTGTCGACTGTGCGTGTCCTGGCGATCTGGAGGCCCTCGATGAACTGCAGCGGCGCATTGCAGACAGTGCAGTGATCGCCCTCGGCTGCCCGCCGGATGTCCGCGTATTCGGGATGAAAATCCTCTCCCGGTGTGACGTTTCGCAGGTGGTAATCGTCGCGATTGGCGCCCGTCATCATGTTGCGCCGCCCCAGCAGCTCGTTGTCAGCGAGCACTCGAACGTTCTGGAGGCCGATAGGTCCCAACGAACCCGGGCTTGCTCCGAACCACTTGACGATCTCAGCCGGTTCCGCCGCGCGCACTTCGGTACAGCCGGTCACAACTCGAAGCTTTTTTTCGCTGACCTGATGATCGCCCCTAACCAATAGCAGCAGGGGAGTTTCGTCCACAACCAGCACCAGGCTCTTCATCTGTGCCGTGTCCGGTGTACCGGTGAAGGCGCTAAGTTGAGCAATGGTTTTGATTGCGGGAGTGTGGAAGAGTTCAGGTTTGAGATCGCCTTCGGGATCGGGCGTTGTGCTCTCGGCGGAACGCGATTGCGCAAATTCGAGCTTCGCCGCGTAGCCGCATTCGCTGCAACGAACCACATCCTCGTGGCCGCTGGATGACAAGAAAATGAATTCGCGCGAGTTGGCGCTTGCATCCGCCCGAAGGCACCGCAACTCTAGCGCATCAAATGCGCGGGCGAAAGCGTCGCCCGTATCGGGTGCGCCATCGATGCTGAACGCTATGGTTTCGACGTTCGACCCGCGTACGCCGTGCCAGATCTGCGGCAGTTGGCGATAGCTGCGGATTTCATTTCGCGCCAGTGCTTCAATCGCACGCGCCGGGGCGGCCGAAGGCAAACCGAACTCCTGCGCTCCGTCGCGCTCGAGTTCCTGCCGCACGATGGTCCGGATCCGAAGCAATGAGCGCTGCGCCAGCGGCAAATGCGCGTATGCGCCAGGGTCGAGCTGGCGTATGTACCCGGCCCGCAGCAGCAGCGCGTGTCCGGCGGTTTCGGCCTCGGCCGGAGGCTCTCGGAGGGTTGGAATGAATGAGGAACTCCAGCGCATAGGCGGCTTGTAAGAGACAATAGTAGCGACCCCATGAACAAACAGCAGCGAATGGCAAGGCCATTGTCCGAAGTAGACCCGGTGATCTTCGACGCGATTCAGCGTGAAGTCGAGCGGCAGAATACGCGCCTCGAACTGATCGCCAGCGAGAATTTCACCTCCGAAGCAGTGCTCGAGGCCACCGGCAGCGTATTTACCAATAAGTACGCGGAAGGTTATCCCGGCAAACGCTACTACGGTGGCTGCGAGTTTGCCGATATTGTCGAGAACACAGCTCGTGATCGCGCTAAAAAACTGTTCAACGCCGAGCATGCCAACGTTCAGCCGCATTCGGGCTCACAGGCGAACGAAGCTGCCTACGCCTCCGTCCTGCAACCCGGCGACACCATTCTGGGAATGAATCTCGCTCACGGAGGCCATCTCACGCATGGCCATCCGTTGAACTTTTCGGGCAAGCTGTACAAAGTCGTCGCGTACGGCGTTCGCAAAGACGACGAGCTGATCGACTACGATGAAGTGGCGCGTCTCGCCGAAGAGCATAAACCGAAGGCCATCATAGCCGGCGCCAGCGCGTACTCTCGCGTCATCGACTTCGCCAGGTTTCGCCGGATCGCGGACTCCGTTGGCGCGGTCTTTATCGTTGACATGGCGCACTACTCCGGCCTCATTGCAGCCGGTCTATATCCAAATCCGTGCGAACAAGCAGACATCGTCACTTCGACCACGCACAAAACGCTTCGTGGCCCCCGCGCCGGAATCGTTCTGTGTAAAGAAAAATTCGCGGCACCAGTTGATAAAGCCGTTTTCCCCGGCGCGCAAGGCGGTCCTTTGGTTCACGTGATCGCTGCCAAGGCCGTCTGCTTGCTCGAGGCCGCTACGGAGGAGTTCCGCACCTATCAACAACAGGTGTTGGCGAATGCGCGAGGCTTGGCGAGCGCGCTCCAGGAGGAAGGCTTCCGCGTCGTCAGCGGCGGCACCGACTCTCACATGTTCCTCATCGACGTGTTCGCGAAGGGCTTGAAGGGCAAGGAGGCCGAAAAAGCGCTCGATGAGGCTTACATTACGGCTAACAAGAACGCGATCCCGTTCGATACAAATCCTCCGCTGAACCCAAGCGGAATCCGGCTCGGCAGTCCCGCGGTAACCACGCGCGGTTTCCGCGAAGCCGAGATGAAAGAGGTTGGCCGACTCATCGCGCAAGTGCTGGATAACGTGAAGTCTGAGGCTGTATTCGCCGAGGCGCGCAAGCGAGTAGCTGTTCTAAGTGACAAGTTCCCGCTCTATCCGTGGAAACAACCCGCGTCGACTTTAGCTTGAGGCGCGGAAATGGGTTCGTTGTTCGATTTCTGCCGGCTTTAAGGTCCAGACGAAGCCGCTGTCTCCGGCAGGCCGCGATTTCGGGAGCAGCGTACCCGCGCCGCTGAACTCGTAACTCATCCTGATGTTGAGTTTTGCTCCGGGCGATGGATTCAAAACGGCTTGGGCCATCAGTTTGAGAAACTGAGCCGGGTTCAGCATGGCCCCATTAACCGGGATACCGATAGGGATGGTGTTCTTAGGAACCGCGCCGGGACTCTGGTCGTGCAGTTCCTTCGCGAGAGCGGCCGCGATGCGCGCCACAGCATCGACGGAAATTTCTCCTTCGTTCGGTCCATGACCCGTAAGCACTCGGATCGGGCCATAGACGGGAGTTACTTTCACGGAATCGGGAAGCTTGCCTGTGCGATGAAATTCGGCAAGAGCATCGGCCAGCATCTGAAATTCTTCGGCCATTGAAAGATAGTGGCCGTCGATGCGATCGATCGCGGGCGGGAAAGTATCGTTACCCCAGCGCTCCAGATATTCGGTCAGGGCGCTGCGGAGGCCCGCCATGGAAATAGTGAATCCGGTGCCCGGCGCGACCATGGCGGATAGGTCGGTACTTGAAACAAAGCGGCTTCCCGGATCGGCCGGCATCAGATCGTCGGTCAGCCATTTCAGAAGGCTCTCTTCGCGCGCATAAGCCGCGTCCACTTCGTTAGTGCGCCGCAACGCGTCCTTGGGTAAGTTTGGGCTCTGAACGTGTTCGTAAGCGTATTTCAATGGAGGGTAACTCAGTCCGTGAGTAAATTCTGGCGTCAGATAATTCTGTTCACTCGCAAGCTCGACCTGTACAACGTGGATAGTCGAGCGGCCCGCATGATCAACGAGCTTCTTCATGGCCTCCACGCCATCATGCGCCTGCACCAAACGAATAGTTTCGCTCGCTTCGGAAACCCGCAGGACGTTGTCTTGCCAGTAAAGTTCAGGGGCTGTGTTCGGCATCGGGCTGATCGCGTGACCGAAATCGGCGCGCCCTATGCCGAATCCCGGCAGGTGAGCGACATTGGCATCGAGAATTCCGATCATGATCGCTTTGGAATGCGCAGCCTCGAGAAGCGTGACCGCTTCCGTGTCATCGCCCACTTCGTAGGTCATTCCACTGGGCGCAGGCATGACAACCGGGGCCAAGCCTGGCTCCGCTTTCGTAACGGAGCCGTTGAACATACCTCCGGGGCCGTATTTCATGAGAGGGATCAGCCCCGCGATGCAAGCCGGCTCACCGAACACGGTCCGCACCTCTTTCAAACCGCCGGGTTTACCGCGTTCCCACGCGCCGGTTAGAGGGTCGCGCGCTTCGTTGAGAAAACTGTCTTCCGCAGTTTTGCGCAGCAGCCATCGCTGCTCCGGCGTACTGCTTTCCGTCAGGTCTACAGTCGGACGATTCGAATACGTCGGCTCGTCAAATCCGTCGTAGCCGACTTCGATAATGCCACGTTGCACGTAAGTCTTGACGAAATCGACAATGTGGGTCTGCTTGTTCCGCTGAACCAGCGCCTGGCTGAGCGCTCCGGAGAAGAAAACGGTCGCTGAGACGTGAGCCTCCGGGCTCTCTTTGCGGTAGCGCTCCAAAAGTGGTAACAGGCGGCGCAACTGGTCTTCGGAGACGTCGATGTTCACGTGATCCGTGACATGCGCGCGCAGGTAGATGTAAAGGGATTCCTTTGCTGGATTGGATTCAGCTAACAGTGAATAGCCGGCAGCCAGTAGCAAGAGGACAAAGATACTTCTCATGGCGACGACTTAGAAGCTCCGAAAGGTCAAATTGTGCACTTATTGCGGTATCTTGATGCTCGCCTGGTTCGATTGGCAAACTTCGGCCGAGCCGATTTGTGGAAGCACGACATAGTAGTAAGTGCTCCCGTTACTCAACCCGCTGGTTCGGTCGACGAAAGTCGTGCCAGAGGAGCTTCCAACGGAAGTATATGGTCCTCCCAGAGTGGAACTCCTGGCGACTACATAGGATGTGGCGTTGGCCTGGTTGGTCCAGGTTAGCGTGACAGAAGGCGGGCCGCTCCCGGAAGGCGCACCCCTGCCGACCAGGTTTTTAACGCATGAAACGAATACGGTCTGCTGCAGCATAATGAGTGCCCAGGAGGTTTCGTATGCTGCCTGAGTGCTGTAACTGATGTAATAAGTATTTCCAAACCAATGTCCGTCAAAGGTCCCATAAACAGGCTTGGATTGATAGGATACAAGCGTCTGCGCGACGCCGTCGCAAGGATCTTTCCCGCCGTTGGCTGCCGACAACGCTGCGTACCAGTCAATTGAGTTAGCCGGAACATTGGGATTACCGGTAAATACGTTTGGCGTTTCCGTCCTAAGATATTGGATGGGCGCGAGCGAGCCTCCGGCATTGTGGAGCAGCATGGACTTAGTGAACGAGTACAGCCCATACATGTAAGCTCTCGGCGCATTGACAACCTGATTGTAGGGGCTAACAGCATTGCAGAAGTTATCCGCATAGTACGTTTCGGTGGTGTTCCAGCGCTGATCGAAATCTGTGGTGGCATCTCCGAAAGCGGTGTTATGACTCCGGCCAACCCCATCCATCGCCATCTGAACCATGGCCGATGGCGTGACGGCAAACGGTCCGGCGGCATTAGAATACCGAAGCGAACCGCGGTATCCGTAGGCCCCTAAATTGTCGCCGCCCTTCGAATAGGGATCTGGTCCGGTGGGGGCAGACTCCTGCAGATCCTGAGCATTCGTGATCCACACTTGGTTGAAATCGGTAACACTTGCGGGAAGGGTAAGGCCAAATCCCCGGAAACCGGAAATAAAACCGATCGCTGCCCATTGCGATGTCGAGTTATCGTCACCTTGCTGCGGGCCGTATAACCACGCGCCTCCCTGAGACTGGTTAGTGCCTCTCGCATAGCCGCGATCTACGTCGTAATCATCGAAGTACTGGGAATACCCATAAAAGTCCATAATGTCTTGGACAATAGTGGCAAAGGTATCGCCGGCGTAATTTCCGGTCTGAGCCACGGCGTTCGGAGTTCCGGTGGCTACTAGTGCGTCGAGGAATGGAGATGTAGTATAGCTGTACTCACCAGAGCCGTCCATGCTATATGCCATCAATCCATTCCCGTTTCCGTCATAAGTAACTTTGCAGGGTGGACTGGTGCAGGCAGTAGCGGACGGATTGTAATAGTGCCGGCCGCCGTGGCCTGTGCAGGCTCCGGCATCGGACGTTTGGGGAAGAGTATGGTCGGCGCAAGTGTAATTCTGTTTGGCTGGATCGTAGTTGTATGTAACCGGAAGGTTCTTTTCGTTAGCGATGAACAAGGTCATTCTCGCCAGACCGCGAGCAACGTCGTCGGAATAGGGATCGGTTGAGGGTCCGTTCTGCAAATGACCATTGACCTCGAACGCCTGAACATTCGATGCGTCGATAGAGCCATACGCGCCACAGTCCCAAGCGTTGCCCTTTACTGTAGGACACGGCGAAGAGCCCGGTTGGCCATCCCAACCACCCCAGCTTACGGTCTTACCGCCCGCGGTCGAGGTACTCCGCCACATCGTCTGATGCATGTACCAGAGACCCCAGTCGATCGCAACGTTCACTCGCGAGGCGAGGCATACAGGCCGATTGGCACTGTCTAACTTTGTGCAGTCGTTCGATTCCTGAATGACGTAGTAATTCGCGCTCCCGTTGGTACTCGTCGTGGTATCCGTTACGGTTACAGTAGCGGTCCAGATGGTTCCCACGGCGGCGCTGGCCGGATATTGGTGAGTTGTTGAAATGTCATAGGGGTTGGTCAGAGCAAAAGTGGCGTCGGGACTTCCGTCACCGAAATGCCAATCAACCATAAACTTATCTGACGATCCGACCGCGCTGGGGACAGTTGCTCCCATGATGATTGTCGATTCGGTAGTCGAATTGATGGGGTAACTCGTGTGGGGTGTCGTGGGCGCCGTGCGGCAACTTGGATCCGGGCAGGGATCCCACGGAACCGTTAACACGGTCACTGCCCCGAAAACGTGCTGGGCCGTAAGCAGCGAGAAAACCATGCCGCTTCCGAGAATGGATAGACAACGATGTGTCATCTGTTTCCTCCTGGCGAATCTTTTTTGCAGAACTATTTGCTACCGCGCCGCTTACGGACGCCGAACAACACCGCGGCCAGTGCCACGGCAGTAAGAGACCATGTCGCGGGCTCCGGGGTGATTGGAGGTGGCGGCGGGGGCGGCGGTGGAGGTGGAGGTGGTGGTGGCGGGGGCGTCGGGACGCAACTCGGAGTGGTGCAAAGCGCGGCGCTACCGCTAACAAAAAGATCGGAAGTACTCGCGTTGTTGCCGTCGACGGGATGGATTTGCTCAAGAGAAAACCCGGCAGGCGCCGAGCTACCAACGGTCAGTGTGACGATCTCGGTCTGGGTTGCCGTCAGGGTGAAGGCAAAGCCCATCGCCATCGAGGTATCGTCATTGCAGTTCGAGCCCGTGCACTGAAGCAAATAGTTATCACTA
>JAFARV010000510.1 GCA_019245255.1 Acidobacteriaceae bacterium
GGCCAAATCAAGCCCGGTACCCGGTTCCACAACTCCCTCGTCCGCAATGTGTGACTGGCCAAGCGCCGGTGTAAACTGGATGGTCCCGTTGCCACGCGGTCCCGCCCTCCCGATGGCAGTGATGGTTAGGGACTGTTTGTTCGCCGGCGTGCCGACGGTGATCTTGTCGCCTGCCGCGAAACTGCGCAGATCGCGAACCTTGATACTGCTGGCGCCTTGGGATGCATTCGCAGCGAGGTTCGTGTACTTTCCCGCCGTGCCCACGTGCGTCACTGTGACGGTCTCGACGCCATGCCCCACGCTGTCGATGTCAAGCCTGATCTTGTCGCCGGTAGAGATGTCGTTAGCGGCTGTGACCTTAATGTTCGTCGCACTGGCGGGCGCATCGGCTGCGAGATAGGCTTGCGTGCCGGGTTTGCCCACGCCGGTAACGGTGACGATCTCGTACTGTTCCATGCCACTCGATACGGTAGGATACTTCGCGCCGTAACCGAGCGCGACCTTCTGACCAACGACGAGGCCGGATGTGCTCGTGACGGGCAAGTTGGTGGAGCCGGCGGGGATCTCGATGACCGGGCCGTCCGGAAGCGGTTGCCACACGGTTGTGTGATTGCTGGCAGCTGTCCCCACGCTGTCGATCTTGCGTCTTTCGGCATCCGCTCCAGAGCCGATCTCGATGGTATCGCCAGCCTTCATTCCAGCAGTGCTCCTAACGTAGATGGTGGCCTCGCCTGCGCGCGCGGGAGCCGCGAGTCCCGAGTTGGAAAGGCCAAGCAGGTAGAATCCGTGCGGTTTGAGCTTGACTCCCGATGGGATCGTAATCATCGAGAAGATCGCTTGCTGGGTCGGGTGCTCGGTCACCGTCCAGTTGGAGATGTCAACCGTACCATCGCTGGCGTCGTAGAGTTCAATAAACGAGTTCGTTGCGTTGGCTGGAGGACCGGAGCTGATGCGGAACTCGTTAATCTTGACCGGGCTGACGTTGCGTACCTTCTCGGCGATGGTCTCGGGTTGCACTCTGCCGGTGGTCTGGTTTGTCCATGACGCCTTCGCCACCAGGTCGCCGTTGAAGGATTCCGGTCCTGAGGTAACTTTGAACGTTGCGCTGACACTCGCGCCCGGCACGACCGGGCCGTCGAATGTTCTCGATGTCTCCGTGCTGTCCGAAACCACGGCGGTCCAATGCTCTGGAACGGCGACGCTCAATTTCACGGCTGACGCGGGGGCGCTTGTCGTATTGGCGAAGGTCACCGTTGTTTCCTGTGATGACCCGGGTGAGAACGTTTGCAGTCCGGGCGGAGTGGCCGGTTGCGAAGCCGGAGCCACGCTCAGCGGCAGCACGCGGTACTCAGCCTGCACGATGTTGGCCTGGACCTGCTGGTCGGTCGTGTCCGATGGGAACGTCCCCGCCGCGGTCATTGCACCTTCATAGAAAGTCCCCTGCGAGCTGTTGCTGTTATCCCCGCCGTTGCCGAGCAGAATTGCGCCTTGCTTTCGCATCGGGTCGTACGTGGCATTGACTCGCGGGCCATCGAACATCACCGACAGAGGACCGTGCTGCGCATCGCCTCCCATGGACGTCCAGTGGTGCGGCTCTCCTTTCGCTATGGCCGTCACAAATCGCCAGGTGATGTCGGGCAGGTTGCACTGTTTGGAGCCATTTGGGTTTACGCAACCGACGAGGTTGTTCTCCTGGTCGGTCATGATCCATGGGCCGGGCGCCTTCCCGTGAAACCAATAGGGCGCATCGCCGTAATACGCCGTTTCCATCGTGCCGTTGTCGTCGTCGCGGCTGTCGATTTCCGCATTGCCATAGTCGAAGCAGCAGCCGGAATTGAAGTGCCGGCCGTTAATGACCCAGTACTGCCCCTCCGCCTGATCGTCAACCGCAGTGCCTTTCGCGTCATCGATGCGCAAGCCCATACCGGGCTCGATAAAGACACCATAGACCTTGTGGCCCATGATCGTTACTGGCGCCATGTCGGCGAGTGGGAGGTTGTTGAACCCACCCAGGGCGGGGCCGCTGAATCCGCCTCGTGGGGCTTGGGTGAGATGGTTGCTCTTGCCGGATTGGTCATAGATGGTGGTGATCCAGCAATACGTGTTGGCGCAGAACTTGTCTTGCGCCACGGCGTCGGCGTATCCGCCCGTATCCGGCACTGGTGATGCGACGGGCTGGACGACGCCAATGTCCAGGGATTTGCGATCCGACTGCCGCACAATCCGGTAGAGCGGGCCGTGATAGGAGGCATACAGCGCGCGCGTGGTGCTGTGCGCGGCCACGCAAGGATCGCCGGCCGCGGCGTAGATATCGCATGGCCCCCTGGGCGTGGGCGGAGCGACGTCGGAACCAGCTCTGACATGCTTTGCCGTAATCAACGCGGCGCCAATAACCAAAAGCACCATGGGGAGCATCAGTACAAATTTGATTTTCGTTCTCATGCGTATCCTGTCTGCCGTGCCGTATCTGCCGAACTTAGAGGCCCTCACGTTTTCAGGACGTAAGGCGACAATCAAACCACGAAATGGAGAGCTTACCATCAACCTTTATTGGCGGACTCATGCACGAGTAAGCCTCGGGCGAAACGAACGTGATAAGTACATGTTGACCTGTGGCTGAGTCCGGCCGTTAGGCTCTGAACGGATCAGGTACTGGCCTGGCGCACTTTCAAGGTCCAGGCATGTTCGCATGGCCGATTTGCCAGGTCTTGCAGCGTCTCGGGCAAACGGATAACTGTTCCTTTTGCCGGGTCGAAGCTCCAGTCCAAATCACCCTTCGAGCCCAGCATTGTAATCTTCGACTCGTCCTTCGGCCGGAGAGATGTCAGCGTTAGCTCCCGCCCCGGCCACCGCGTCATAATGACGTAGACCCAGCTGTTGTCCTTACTGCGCGTGAAACGAACGTGGTCTCCATCAGCGTAAAGATGTCCCTCGCGGGGTCTTGTTGAATAAATCGCTTCACCATTCACGGCCAGCCACTTGCCGGCCTCTTTCATCTGCCGGACCGCTTCAGGATGAAACTCTCCTTGAGCGCTTGGCCCGACACCCACCATCAAACCTCCGCCTTTCGCAACAGTATCGACCAGAGTGTCGATGATCCAAGTAACGCCTTTGTATTTGGCTGGATCCGGGTCGTACGAGAAATCGGAACCAAGAGGGTAGATACAAAACCAAGGTTTCGTTTTGCCAACTTCAGATCCCGGGACGACTCGTTCTGGAGTGTAGTAATCTCCGTAATTTCCTATGCCGCGATTCCGCAACATGACTTGAGGTTGAATTTCGCGGACCTTCATGATCGTCTTGCGAAGCTCGGGCCACACCTTCGGTCCGAGGAAGATGTCCAGGCAGATCATGTCGATTGTGCCGTAGTTCGAAACGAGTTCGACTAACTGAGTGCGATGGCGCTCCATCATTCGTTTGACCTCTGCATCGCTCGGATCAGGAACAATGACCGGCTGATCGTCATAGAACATCCGAGTCCGCTGATAGTCGGAGGGGATCATGAGGTTCGCAGACGACGGCACCTGCAATGGGTGCTGTCCGTACGGCCGGAAATCGGCATCGTACCAATCCGGGTGTGAGAAGTAGAGGTCTATCTTGATGCCCTGCTTGTGCGCCTCATCGCAAAGCTCTTTCACGATGTCGCGTCTGAAAGGTGTTTCCATGATCGAATATGCCAGATCGCAGCTCTCCATCTTAGGTCCGCCCGACGCTGTCCAATTGGCTCGACTCTTCACTCTCGTTCTGGTATCGAACATGGAAAAGCCTTCGTGGTGCTTGGTCGTAAAAGCAAACATTTTCATGCCGCTTTCCTTGAACGTCGTGACCCACTTCGAAGCATCAAAGCCGGTGGGATTCCACGTCTTGTACAGCTGGTTGTAGCTCTGCCGGTCTTCAAAGGACATCTTCAGAAACGGCCAGGACTCCGCTCCCCGATGCCAGATCGAGTAAATGCCCCAGTGGATGCGAGCACCGAACTTCATGTCCTGAAACGCCTGGTACGCAGAAGCAGGCGCGTTGTGATAGCCCTGAATAGGTTCGTGCTCCACGTAGGGGCTGTCTTGTAAAACACGTTCTGGAAAACTTTCGACCGCGGTTTGGCTCTGAGCTCGAGCAGGACAGGCTGATAGCGCGGCAATAGCGCTTATGGAAGATAGGAATTCACGCCGGTTCATTTACGTTCCTTTGCGGCCCCCCGGCACTTACACGATCTTCAAGGTGATCGCGTAATCGCACGGTTTTTGTTCGGGCATTTCCACAATGAGGCCCTGTTCGTCCTGACTCCAGTTCACTTTGTCTTTGTAACCTAACAGTTCCACATTCTGGATCTTCGGGGGAGAGAACGTGCTGGTGGTTGCAAGCGGCCTGATAAAGGCCTGCTTCTTCGGCCAGCCCATCACAAACGCGTAGATCGTGTCGCCCTTGGTCGTGAAGCGGACTTCCTCCGCTGTAAGCTCCCCACGCGTAGATTCGTTGAATCGGGTCCCACCGCTTGCTGGAGGCGTCGTAGCGGCCGGCCCGTCGCCGAAGGTTTTCCATGGCCGAGTGGCGTAGATGCCTTCGCTGTTTATAGCCATCCACTTAGTGATCTCGTCGAGGATGACTAACTCTTCGTAGTCGAGTTCGCCGCTGTTCGGAAGCGGGAAGTTCAGCAGTAAGTTGCCATTCCGGCTTACGATGTCGACCAGCATATCGATGACGTACTTGGGCGATTTGTACTTTGCTTCCCTGTTGTAGTGCCAGTCGCCGATACAGGTATCGGTCTGCCATGGATTGGCCGGAATGCCGGCCGCAACGCCGCGCTCCCAGTCCAGTACGCAGGTTCCCGTTTCGCAATCGCTCGGCAGCTTACTGAAATAGACTGCTTCGCAGCGCCCGCCGTGGCGTTTAGCATCGACGTTGTAAAGGTTCGCTACCAGAGCCAAGCCGTATTCTCCGAAGAAGATATCGCCATCGGTGTAGAGCAGGTCGGGTTGATAGTGATCCACCAGATCCTTAATTCGCTTGAAATAGTGCAGCTTCCATGGCTCCGGCGCCAGACGATCGTTGATTCTCTGGCCGTAAGGATAATCTTTCGGGAGCTCGTGATAAAGGTCGGCATAAGCGGGATTGGCGCCGTCGTACGGGACTCCTGCGAGCGGCCCGGTCTTGTCGCTCATGTGCGAGGTGGAGAACCAGTGATAACTGGGAGCGAGGTGCTCGCTGACAGCGAAGCGTAACCCCTGATTCACCGCAGCCTTCTTGAAGGCGCTTACGACATCCCTCTTCGGCCCCATCGCGACGGCGTTCCAATGGGGCTGATACTCGGACCGCCAGAGATCGAAATTGTCGTGGTGCACCGCCATGCTGCAGAAGTACTTCGCTCCGGCTTTCTTGTAAAGTCGCAACAGATGGTCGGGATCGAACTTATCCGCCTTCCAAATAGGAATCACATCCTTGTATCCGACTTTCGTCGGGTGCCCGTAAACCTTCACATGATATTGGTACTGCTTGCTCCCCTGTATGTACATGTTCCGGGCATACCAATCCCCGTATTCGACAGCGGACTGCGGTCCCCAGTGCGCCCAGATACCGAACTTGGCGTCACGGTACCAATCAGGAACTTGCCATTCCCGGAGCGA
>JAFARV010000600.1 GCA_019245255.1 Acidobacteriaceae bacterium
GCAGAACTTGAAAGGATCTGCCGAAAGCGATTACAGCTCATACCAAAGACAGTCTTATAATCTTTCGGCGACGACCGGCTTTGGTGACGAAGTTAACTTTATTGAATCCGAGTTCAACATTTGGGTATATCCGGTGCTCGGTCAAACTGTGTGTCCGGCCTCGATGCCCAATTGCCAGGACAGCCAGAAGGTTCCGCTCACGATTCAGTTTTCGGCTCCGAACGGCGATGCCCTTCCAAACGCCGCACAGGGCCAGGCGCACCAGTGGTATCAGCCGCCTTGGGAGCCCGGCAATATCTTGTCGTATCCAGCAAATCTGCAGCAGTTACAAAGCATTTTTCCCAACTTACAGCTTCTTACCGATAACGGTGTACAGATCCTTACCGACACAAGCACCATAACTGAAGGGACTACCTGGTCGGTCGGAGGATCGGACAGTCATACATCGAGTTTTGATCAAAACTACTCGTTCGAGAATGACTTTTCCATCACAAGCGCGTGGACAGCAGTTGTGGCTCATGCTTCTGTATCGGCGGACATAGATGTTAGCGGGAGCTTTGGGTTTAGTAATCTGAGTAAACATACAACAGATTTGGGAACTTCGACGGGAATCCAAATTACTAAACCCGGAAGTTTCCCACTATTCCAGACTTACGGATACACGGTGTCCCCCTACATCATGGGAACCACGAAGCCTGGGGGCGTCGTGGATTCACAGCCGCTCAGTGGGGATGTGCAGACGTTCGGACTACTGCGCGCCATGTTTACCGTGGATCCCCTGGATAACGGCGCAGGACCATGGTGGCAACAGGCGTACTCCCAAGCTCCCGACGTGGCCCTGAATCATCCTTCGCGGTGGCAAATCGTGCCCCCTTCTTCCGGTACCCATGGAAACAATTGTCTGGCGGCCGGCAGTGGGTATGATTGCGCCCAACTTTCCCCGAGGAATCCCGCGAATCCCATGCTAAGCGTGTTCCATCAGATGCGCGGATTCTTCATCTCGAGTTCAGCATTCCCGGGACAAGGCCCGCAGTTGGAACAGGCCACTGCCGGTGACGTGCTTACGTTACAGGCGCGCGTGTACAACTACAGCTTTAAACAGATGGATCCTTCTACTCTGGTACATGTGCGTTTCTATTTCCAGCCCATGAGTCTCAATGTTCCAGTCGGAAACAGTGTGCTGATCGGGGAAGATGTACTGGATCCGATTCCGCCGTTTGATACCGCGTCCAATGCGCTGAACTGGGTTCTGGCAAGCACCACCTTCGATACTAGCCAGTACGATCAGACAAAAAATGGCAATGCCAACGTCCTGTTCTGGGTCGTCGTCTGGATGGAGAACAATGGCGCGCTTGTGTCGGAGATGCCGGGTCACGGGCTTACTGCTATCCCTGGAACGCTCAATTCCTTGGTTGATGCGGCGAACCTGGAAGAATGCCAAAGTGACGGCAACTGTTACAGCAACAATGTCGGTTATTACAAACAGATCTTTCATATTGCTCAGCCCTCAGGCTTGACTGCTCAATCTTCGGCATTGAGTGCTCGGTCTGCGGGCTTGCGATTGCTCGCCGCTGCGCCGCCGGCAGGAACCGCTTCGCTCGATATCGGCAAAGTGGATGTTTCTGCCAGAAGTATTACCCCTCGCAACACCGTTGCCGTGTCCGCAGCTATCTCGGCACGCAACGCGGACGCGTCTGGCGTAAGTACGCATTTCTACGACGGCGATCCTGAGCAAGGTGGCACGCTGTTCGATGTGGAACGGGTCGCGCACATTGCACAAGGCGGCTCATTCCCGGTCATAGCGTCTTATCAAACCAAAATTTGCGGCACGCACGAGCTGTTCATCGTTGTGAACCAGGGCAAATCATCTCAGGTTACACGGCGCGCGCCTCCGATCAGGGTGGACTGCGTCTCTTCGAAGTAGAGCGCCGGACATAAGCTGTAGCCGATCCCGAGCCGGTTGTTTTGCGCTTTACTGCTTCAGAGCCGAGGCCCGCGTTCAATGCACAACGGCCTCACTTACCAACCCCATCCGCCGTTCCAACTCGATGAAGCGCGAATCGGCTCGAAGAGCATCGAAGTTCGGTTCCACCGCGAGTTCGGTCATCTGCGTTTCGCGGTCCCGGTAAGCCCGTTCAAGATTCGCGAGTGCTTCCTGTGTCTTGCCCAAATGTGCGTAAACCATGGCCCGCCCGTACGGAAGCGAGTAGCCTTCGGGCGGCTGCCGCGGTTCCTCAGACAGTTTGAGTTCCGCTGACCAATAGCCAGTAGCGCCTGCTGCCGCAGCCGCCTGCCGCACGCGGTTCATGCCCGCGACTACATCCTCGGCTTTCTCTCCGCTTAGCACACGCGCCTTCGTCTCCTCGGCAACGGCGTCCTCGAATTTCCCCAGCAGCGCATACAAGCAGGCAAGACGCTGATGATTCACGGCAAAATTTGCACCGAAGTGATTTACTCGTTGATACTGCGCAATCGCTTCCTGGTAGTGCCGTGCCCACAAAAACGTCTTGCCTGCAAAGGACTGAATACCAGGCGAGAGCGGGTCGAGTTCCATGGCTATCCTCATCTCTCGAATCGCCTCATCGTGGCGCCCAAACGGCGACAAATAGCTGTTGGAGTAGAAGAAGTGTGTATACGGGTTATTCGACCCCATTTCCACCCCCAGCTCGAATTCGCGTTTCGCGACCGGCCAATCGTAAAAGTAGTGCCCCTTAACGAAGCCGATAGCACTATGCGCGTCCGCCGATCCGGCATCCAGGCTGAGTGCACGGTTCGCGGCCGCCAATGACTTCGGGCCCGCTTCGCTCGCCGGTATCTCAGCAAAGATCGGGGCAAGCGAGTACACCCGCGCGAGTCCGGCGAATGCGGGTGCATAATTTGGATCAAGCTCGGTCGCGCGCCTGAAGCTGGCAATCGCGTCCAGGAAGCCATCTTGTGTACGCTGGTTCCAACCCTGCAAGCCGCGCAAGTAAGCGTCATAGGCGTCTGGGTTGACGCGCGCAATTGTTGCCAGCCGCTCATTCACATTGTGAGATAGCGTCAGCCGGACTTGTCTCGCAACCAGGCTGGCAATCTCCCTCTGTACGTTCAGTAGGTCGCCCAGTTCGCGGTCATAGCTCCGCGCCCACAGGTGGGTTTGATCTTGCGCCTGAATCAATTGCGCGCTGATTCGGACATTCTGGCCCGAGCGCCGAATGCTGCCCTCCAGCAGGTAAGATACGCCGAGTTCGCCCGAGATTTGTGCCATGGTCTCCGGGCTGTGCTTATAGTGCATGGCTGACGTGCGCGCAACCACTCCCAAATGCTCGGGATCCAGATTGCCCAACTCGGTTGTAATTTCTTCCGTAATTCCGTCGGCCAGATACTCCTGCCGGGGGTCGCCGCTCATGTTTTCCAACGGAAGAACAACTAGTTTGACTCTGCCGGCCATCTGCGGCGCCCTGGCGTAACGGGTCAGAAACAAAGACGCGACAACAACACCCAGGCACAGCAACGACCCATAAAGCCAATACCTGTTTCGCTGGATTTTTTGTGCTGTTGCTTTATCTCGTCCGGCGTTTGGGGACCTAAGCGGCTCTGGCAAACCGTCCTCAACCGGAGCAATGAAACGGTATCCCTTGCGCGAAACGGTCTGAATGAAGCGCGGCTCGCCCGTATCGTCCTCCAAGGCTTTACGAATCTTCTTGACCGCCGTATAGAGCGACGAATCCGGCTCGACGAATACATCTTTGCCCCAAACGTGATCGACCGCTTCGTCGCGGGTTACCAGCTTGCCGGCCCGTTCCACGAGGAACATGAGAAGCTCTAACGGCGTCCGATCGATCTTTACCGGTTCGCCATTTCGCCGGAGCTCGAATTGGTCAGGATCCAGTTCGAAGGGTCCGAATTTGGCGATCCGGGACATCGGCTTACTAAATGTCCGTGCAGTTCAATTAGGGTCTTGCCAGTTTACCGCTTTGCCAGTGGGCGCAGCGGCCCGATTCAGGGTTATTTCAGACCAGATTCAGGACTTCGGATGCCCGATCGCCTAAGATCTTTGCCGTTGCAGGCAATTCTGCACGGAAAAAGAGGATACAGAAATGATCAATCGCTTACATTTGATGCGCATCGCAGTAGCTGCCGGCGTTTTACTGATTCCGGGCGTCACATTTGGCCAGAGTAGCGATCACGATGGTTGCAGCAACGAGACACTTAGAGGGGACTACGGTTTCCGGATTTCAGGCAACATTCTTAACTCAGCAGGCACACCGGTAGTGAACCGGGAAGGAGTGGCAATGACGCATTTCGACGGGAGGGGTGGCCTGACCCAGGTCGATTTCGTCATCGCGAATGGTATTCCGCAGAAAGCGCCGGCGGATCCCGTCACCGGATTCCACATCGATGAGTGGGGGACTTACACGGTCAACTCCGATTGCACCGGTTCAGCGGTCATTCACTTCCCGGTACCCCCAAATGGTTCGTCCGGGGCTGAACTAGAGCTGATGTTTGTGCTCAGCCAGGGAGGCCGCACGATCCATACGATCGTCACAAAACTGACCCCGCCAAACACGACAACAGCCGTACCGGTTTCTATTCACAGCGATGCGGAGAAGCTTCAATCGCTCCGCTAGTCTTGTGTCCCAGAAATACGTGAACAAAGTCTGGCAATTTTAGCGAGGATGGAATCGGCAGTAGCGGTCCAAACGAAGGGGCGTTTGGAATCGTTGTAGTGGCGGACGAAGCCGTCGATTTTGCCGACTAGATCCTTCACGCTGCGGAAGGATCCGCGGCGAATGGCTCGCTGGCTGATCAGTGCAAACCAGCGCTCGACCTGATTGAGCCAGGACGAGTAGGTGGGAGTGTAGTGAATGTGGTATCGCGGGCGCTGCGCGAGCCAAGTGCGG